>JBEAQO010000038.1:0-5732 GCA_041163825.1 Actinomycetota bacterium
CCGATGTGGTCGAGGTGGCCGTGGGTGAGCAGGACGACGTCGACGTCGTCGCCGCGCTCGACGAGCCAGCGCCAGTCCGGCAGGATGAGGTCGACCCCGAGGTGCTCGGCGTCGGGGAAGAGCACCCCGCAGTCGATGACCGCGATGCGCCCGTCGACCTCGAGGGTCGCCATGTTGCGCCCGATCTGCCCGAGCCCGCCGAGGAACGTGATCGCGACCGGGGGCGAGGCCGTGGACGCCCGTCCCGACCGCGACGGCGACGCGTCCGGCGTCGCGCGGGTGCTCGGGCTCATCGGCGCGCCTCGACCGCCGCGTACGCGGCCAGCACCGCGTCGACGGTCGCGCGCGAGGCGGGCGCGAGCGGACCCCGCACCCCTCCGGCCGGCAGCCCCAGCGCCGCGAGTGCGCCCTTGAGCGGCGCCGGCGAGGGCTCGGCGAACAGCGCGCGCTGCACGGGCAGCGTCATCAGGTGGAGCTCGCGCGCGCGGGCGGGATCGGTGGCGAACACGCGCACCATCTCGGCGAGCTCGGGACCGACGAGGTGGGAGGACACCGACACGACGCCGACCGCGCCGAGCGCGAGCAGCGGCAGGTTGACCTCGTCCGCGCCCGACCACAGCGCGAACCCGCCGGGTGCGCCGGCGGTGGCGTTGACGACGTCGCCGGCCTTGCCGAGGTCCCCGGTCGCGTCCTTGACCCCGACGACGTTGTCGATCGCGGCCAGCGCGACGATGGTCGCGAGGTCGAGCTCGCGCGCCGTGCGTGCCGGCACGTCGTAGAGCATGACCGGCAGCGCCGTCGCCTCGGCGACCGCCGTGAAGTGCGCGACGAGGCCGGCCGGTGACGGCCGGTTGTAGTAGGGCGTGACGACGAGCACGCCGTCGGCGCCGGCACCCTCGGCACGCGCGGTCGCGGCGACGCTTCGCGCCGTGTCGTTGGACCCCGTGCCGACGACGACGCTCGCGCGTCCCCCGACCGCGGTGACGACCGCGGCCACGAGCTCCCAGAGCTCCTCGGGGCCGAGGGTCGGCGACTCCCCCGTCGTGCCGCCGACCACGAGCCCGTCGGAGCCGGTGTCGACGAGGTGGGTCGCGAGCCGCGCCGCCCCCACGAGGTCGAGCGCACCGTCGTCGCCGAAGGGCGAGGCCATCGCGGTCAGCACCCGACCGAGGGGCACCGCGGTCCCGCTCGTGCCCGGCATCAGCGCCTCCCGGACGGGACCGGCCCGGCGCCGCGCGCCCCGGACCTCCCGCTCACCCCGCGTCACCCATCCTAACGGCGCGCCGGCGCTCGGCGGCCCGTTCGGCCTCCAGCCGCTCGAGGTCGCCCGCCCCGTGGTCGACGTGGACCATCGCGTCGGCGATCGCGCGGTGCCCGGCGTCCTCGGCGATGGCGCGGTGCATGGCCTGGGCGACCGCCCGGTACTGCGGGTGGCCCTGCGGGCTCGAGCGCAGCTCGATCAGCTGCATCGCCGCACGGGCGTTGATCTGGATGGTGTAGCGCAGGCGGTGGGCGAACGACACGGCGTAGGCGGCCTCGGCCGGGTGATCGGGCAGGAGCAGGCGGTGGAGCGCATCGGAGCGCGCCTGCGCCTCGTGCCAGTCGGCGGTGACGCCGGCCTCGGCGAGCGCGGCGTCGGAGAGCTCCGTCGGGGTCGCGTAGCCGTGGACGGTCGTGAGGTCCTGCCACTCGATGGTGCACATGCGGTGACGCTGCAGGTCGCGGAAGCCGCCGTAGTCGCCGACGACCTCGAAGCGGTAGACGACGCGCTCGAAGGCCCGGCCCGGCTTGTGGCGACGGTTCGCCCGCTCGCCGACGTGGGCGCGCAGGACCTCGGCACGCTGCTCGTCGGGCCAGGCACGCACCTGCGCCTCCAGCTCGCGCTCACCGATGCGCACGTGCGGGGCGAGCGCCGCGACGACGACAGCGACCTCGGCATCGATCGCGTCGTGGGGCCAGCGGTCGAGGAGCGTCACCTCGGGCATCGCCCCCTCGAGGAGCGGCAGGACCTCGGGCTTGACGACGTGACGCTCGGCCAGCGCACGCGTGTCCTCGCGCGTGGCGGCGAGGTAGGCCGACCAGGCGCCACCGCGGTCGGGCCGGTCGACGCGCGCGACGAAGGAGGGGATGACCTGCCGGAGCTCCGCGAGCAGGCGCATGCCGAGCTCGCGGCACTCCTCGAGCGGGTCGGCCGCGAGCCGCAGCAGCATCGCCTCGTAGGCCTGGCCCGAGGCGAACACGCCGACGTTCGCGGTCGTCGCCGCCGGCAGCAGCCCCCGCAGCAGGTCGAGCGCCTTCGCACGCGTCGCCGAGGCCCAGACGGGCTCGCTCGTCGCCGCATCGCGCGGGAAGCGCGCGCGCACCCAGTCGGTGACGAGCGGCAGCGAGCGCGCGTAGGCGTCGAAGATCGCATCGAGCTCGCGCTCGTAGGCCTCGGCGTGCGGCCCGGCCATCACCGCCGCAGGGCGGTGGTAGCGGTAGCGGCCGTCGACGCGCCGGTCGTAGGCGAGGTAGCGCGTCGACTGCTCGAGGTAGGCGGCGAGCCGGCCCCACTCGACGCGCTTGGTCGCGAGGTTCGAGATGCCCTCGAGCGCGACGTGCGCACCACCGAGCTGCGCGACCGAGTCGTCGCCGTAGTCACCGAAGATGCGCTCGTAGAGCGCGGCCGCGTGCTCCGGCTCGACGCCACCGGCGAGGTCGCCGGCGAACTCGGTGACCAGGAGCTCCTTGAGGCTCTTCGCCGAGCGCGAGTAGCGCGCGAACAAGGCCCCCTTGACGACCTCCGGCAGGTCGGTGAGCGCGAAGACGTCCCCGTCCGGGTCGCTCGTCACGCGCTCCAGCAGCGCGCGTGCCTCGGTCGCGCTGAGCGCGTCCCCGCTCGGCGGGGTCACGACGGCATCGGTCACAGCAGCGCCAGCGCGGCCGCGGCCATGCGCTCGTGGCCGAGGATTCCCGGGTGGAAGCCGTCGTCGCCGAACGTCTCGGCCGTGAGGTCACGGCGTGGGATCGGGGCGAGCGGCACCCCGGCACGGCGCGCCACGTCGTCCTGCACCCGTGCGACCGCGCGGCAGCGCCAGCCGACCAGCGGACGCACCAGCGCCGGCAGGCCCGGTGCGGCTGAGAGGTCCGGGCACCCGATGAGCACGAGGCGGGCCTGCGGGGCGACCTCGCGCAGGCGCTCGACGAGCGCGGCATGGTCGGCCGCGACCTCGGGCAGCGGACGGCGCTCGAGCGCGTCGTTGGCCCCGAGCCCGACGACCACGACGTCGGCGCCCTCGGCGGCCGAGACCTGCTCCGCGACGACGTCGGCCGAGGTGGCCCCGTTGCGCGCGACGCACCGTACGCTGGTGGGGCGGCCGTCCCGGAGCGCCAGCGCCCGTCCGATCCGGCGGGCGATCGCCTGCTCGGGACCGGGCAGCCCGAAGCCCGCGGCGGCCGAGTCCCCGAGGACGACGACGCGCCGGGGCGTGCCCGTGCCCTCGAGCTCGAGGTCGTGCTCGAGGACGGGGACGCTGCGGGCGGCCTCGCGCATGGCGGCGAGCCGGCGGGTGGTCATCGCCCCGGCGATGCCCGCACCGGCGAGGGCGAGCCCGGTGACGAGCCCGCGACGGCGGCGCGGCCGACCCGGCGCCGACGCGTCGGGTGGGGTCGGATCGGGTGGGGTCGGATCGGGCGCACGCATGGCGCCGAGGCTAGACCGTCGGAGGCGAGGAGCGGACGTGCAGGGATACGGGTGGATGGCGCTTCGCCCCGCGGGCGACCCGAAGCTGCTCGAGGGGCGGCAGGGTGTCGACCGTGCGGTCGTCAGGCGCGCCTGGCGCCTGACCACCCCCTACCACCGCCGGCTCGCCGCCTACGTCGGCCTCATCGTCGTCATCGCGGTCGTCTCGGCCGCGCCCCCGCAGCTGATCCGGCTCATCATCGACCGCGCCATCCCCGCGGGCGACACGGGTCTGCTGACGCTGCTCGCGGGGGGGCTCGTCGGGGTCGCGGTCACGGTCGCCTCGCTGTCGATGGGCGAGCGCTGGCTGTCCTCGTCGATCGGCGAGGACCTCATCCTGCACCTGCGCACGCTCCTCTACCGCCACGTGCAGACCATGCCGATCGCCTTCTTCACCCGCACCCAGACCGGCGCGCTGGTGACCCGACTGAACAACGACGTCATCGGCGCACAGCGCGCACTCACCGGCACGCTCGGCGGCATCGTCGACAACGCCATCGGGGTCGCCGTGACACTCGTCGCGATGGCGCTGCTCGACTGGCGCGTGACCCTGCTCGCGGTCGTGCTGCTTCCCGGCTTCCTCGTGCCCGCGCGCATCGTCGGACGACGCCTGCAGGAGCTCGCTCGACGCTCGATGGCGCTCAACGCCGAGATGAACTCCGTCATGACCGAGCGCTTCGGCGTCTCTGGAGCGCTGCTCGTCAAGCTCTTCGGCACCGTCGACGCCGAGGTGGAACGCTTCCGCGGGCGCGCGAGCGAGGTCGCGACCATCGGGGTGCGCACGGCCATGAACGCTCGGGCGCTCTTCGCCGCGCTCGGGCTCATCGGTTCCCTCGCGACCGCGCTCGTCTACCTCGTCGGTGGGCGGCTCGTCATCAGCGACCCCGCGATCGAGGTCGGCACCGTCGTCGCGTTGGCGCTCTACGCGACCCAGCTCTACGGGCCGTTGGCACAGCTCTCCAACGCGCGCGTCGACCTGATGACCGCGCTCGTCTCGTTCGAGCGCGTCTTCGAGGTCCTCGACCTGCCGCGCGCCATCGAGGACGCACCGGACGCCGTCGCGCTCGAGCGGACCGACGGGCACGTGCGCTTCGAGCACGTCTCCTTCCGCTATCCGGCGGCGACCGGCTCGTCCCTCGAGTCGCTCGAGGGACCGCGCTCCGATCACGGCGACGAGGCCTCCGCGTTCGTGCTCGACGACATCGACGTGGACGTGCCGGTCGGCTCGACCGTCGCGCTCGTCGGTCCGTCGGGGTCCGGCAAGTCGACGATGGCCTCCCTCGTCTCGCGCCTCTACGACGTGACCTCGGGCCGGGTGACCATCGACGGCCATGACGTGCGGGGCCTGACCCTCGACTCGGTGCGCGCGGCGGTCGGGGTCGTCAGTCAGGACCCGCACCTGTTCCACGACAGCGTCGCGGCGAACCTCCGCTACGCCCGACCCGACGCGAGCGACGCGGAGATCGTCGCGGCAGCGACGACCGCTCGCATCCACCACGTCATCGAACGCCTCCCCGACGGCTACGACACCATCGTCGGCGAGCGCGGCTACCGCTTCAGCGGCGGGGAGAAGCAGCGCCTGGCCATCGCGCGCGTCCTGCTCAAGGACCCGGCCATCGTCGTGCTCGACGAGGCCACCGCCCACCTCGATGCGGAGTCGGAGCGTCTCGTGCAGGCGGCCCTGCACGAGACGCTGGCCGAGCGCACCTCGATCGTCATCGCCCACCGGCTCTGGACCGTGGTCGACGCGGACCTGATCGTCGTCCTCGAGCGCGGCCGCATCGTCGAGCGCGGGACCCACGACGAGCTCCTGGCGCACGACGGGCGCTACGCGGCGCTGGTCCGCGACCAGCTGACCCCTGCGCTTCAGGCGCCCGCGGGCTCCTCCGCGGAGGTCTGAGCCGGCTCCTCAGCGGGCGCCTCGCCGGGCACTTGGGCCAACACCTGGGCCGGCTCGGTCGATGCCTCGGACGGCGCAACGGACGCTTCGTCCGGCTCGGCGGATGCCTCG
>JBEAQO010000039.1:0-3791 GCA_041163825.1 Actinomycetota bacterium
GACACCAGTGGCAGGACGAGTAGCCCACGCTCAGGAAGATCGGGACGTCGCGCTCGCGCGCCTCGGCGAACGCCTCCTCCCCCCACTCCCGCCAGTCAACGGGGTTGTCGGCGTGCTGGCGCAGGTAGGGGGAGGTCGAGGCGGCGAGGCGGTTCGGCATCAGGGCTCCGGGTTCGGGGCCAGCGCAGCTCTGAGGATGCCAGCGATCCCGTCGACGTCGAGGCGCCCCTCGGCGACATCGATGACCAGCCCGAACGCCGCCTCGTCGTCGAGCGTCACCGACCTGCGGTTCAGATCGAGGAAGACGACGGTCGCGAGCCACCCGAGCCGCTTGTTCCCATCCACGAGCGCATGGTTCGCGACGATCGAATGCAGCAGCGCCGCCGCCTTGCCAGCGAGCGTCGGGTAGGCGTCCGCGCCAAACACGCTCGCCCGCGGCCGCGCGCACGCCACCTCGAGAAGCCCCACGTCACGGACGGGCCCGGCACCGAGTCGCCGCACCAGTACGACCAGGTCCTCGAGGTCGAGGAACTCGACGTCGCCGTCGCGCGCGTCCCCCGGGTCGCCTCGGGCGGTCACACCGTGCCGAGACGATCGAGCACCTCACCCCAGCGGGCGACCGCGCGCTCCGCCGCCGCGTCGACCCGCTCGCGGTGGCCGGCCCGCTCGGCACGCTCGAGGACCGCCCGGCGGATCACCTCCTGGCGCGACAGCCCCTCCTGCTCGCAGAGCAGGTCGAGAGCCCGCTCGAGCTCGTCATCGGTTCGCAGGGTCAGGGCCATGGCTGGATGATACCACAGCGATACCGAAGCGGACGTGCGCGGCCCGTGCACGTGGACCAGGACGAGCGATCACGGCCGTCGCCTGAGGGCGGAGTCCATCGCCGCCGTCGACCCGAACGGCGCACGAGGAGGCTGATGGTGCCCCCTACCACCGCGCCGGCGAGCGCAGCGACGAGCCGCCGAGCCTGACTCCGACGGAGGTCGACGTCCCGAGCCCGTTGTAGAACTTCGTGAACTCCGCACCGGCCGCGTTCGTCTGGACGTCGTCGAAGTCCGCGACCCGTGCGTTCGCACTGAACCCGGCGACGGCGGCCGCATCCCAGTCCGAACTGTCGGGGTAGGCGTCTCAGGACAGGATGTAGGTCACGCCGGAGACCTCGACCGGGCCGGCGGTCGCCCGTGCGGGGACCGGTGCGGCGACAAGTCCCGCAGCCACCACCCCCGCGGCGAGCACGACGCGGAGGCCACCCCGCCGCCCTGCGATCACGCGCCCCCCCTGTTCCTTCAAGTCGGGTTAGCCGTCCACCAGTACTGCCACGAGGCCGCCGTCCTTCTCGGTCGCCCGCGGACCCCTCCGTAGGCTGATGATTGAGCGCTCCCGGAGGCGATGCTCGCGTGGGGGACCCGGTGCCGCGCCGTGCAGTGGCGCTGGGCCTGCGGCTACCGGTGGCCGCCGGCGCGATCGCGGTGCTCGCGGCGGTCGGGATCGCGATGCTGCGACCCGGCGCGGACGGCGCGGGCGCGGCGGACGGTGCCCGGATCGACGCAGCCCCTCCGGTCCTCCCCGGCGCGGCGCCGGACCCGGCCCCGGCGGCGGACGCGCAACCGCCCGCTCCGCTGCCGGAGGTAGAACCCGGCCCCCCCGCCGCCCCCTGGACCGTCCCCGACCCCGGCTCGCTCCTCCACGGTTCCCCCTACGGCACCGACGCTTTCACCGTGTTCCGCGGGAACCCGACCCGGACCTTCTACGGCGTCGGCCCGGTCCCCCGCGACCCGCGCGTCGCCTGGTCCGCCCCCGACGAGCGGCGCTGCTCGATCGAGGGCGACCTCGAGGACGGCGGGCGCGAGTGGTGCGGCATCGGCTGGACCGGCCAGGTGCTGCTGCGCGAGGACGCGGACGGCGCGGTCGAGGTGCTCGTCGGTGCGTACGACGGCGGGCTCCACTTCCACGACGGCGCGACCGGCACGGGGACCCGGCCCTCGGTGATGACCGACCAGATGGTGAAGGGCACCGGCGCGCTCGATCCCGACGGGTTCCCGCTCGCCGTGTTCGGCTCGCGCGACGGGTTCCTGCGCGTCGTCGCGCTCGACCGCGAGGTCCCGACCGAGCTGTGGCGCCTCGGCCGGCATCCGCAGGGCGTATGGAACGACGACTGGGACGCGAGCCCGACAATCCTCGACGACGTGCTGCACGCCGCCGGCGAGGACGGATGGTTCCGGATGTGGCGGCTGCACCGCGCGTACGGGCCGGACGGCCTCGTCACGATCGACCCCGAGCCGCTCCTCGAGGTGCCCGGGTTCGACGACGAGCTGATCGCGCGGCTCGGCGACCGCAACGTCTCGATCGAGTCCAGCCCCGCGGTCACCGCCGACCGCGTGTACTGGGTCAACTCGGGTGGACGGGTGATGGGCATCGACCGGCTCGCGGCGCTGGACGGCCGCACGGAGGTCACGCTCGACGTCTGGCTCGGCGACGACGGCGACGCGTCGATCGTCGTCGACCGCGACGGCATGCTGTACGTCGCGCTCGAGGAGGAGCGGCGCCTGCCGGCCGCGGCCGGCACGGGCCAGCTCGTGAAGCTCGACCCGTCGCGTCCCGACGACCCGGTCGTGTGGCGGCTGGAGGTCCCGTCGGACCCGACGCTCGAGGACGGCGACGGCGGGATCTGGGCGACGCCGGCCCTGTACGGCGAGCACCTCTACGTCCCGACGAACGCCGGCGACCTGCTGGTCGTCGCCCGGGCCGACGGCGGGGTCGTGTGGCGCGAGCGCCTGGGCGGCCCGCTGTGGTCCTCGCCGGCCGTCGTCGAGGAGCCGGGCGGTCCGGCGTGGCTGGTCGTCGCGACCTGCGCGAACGCGTCGCTCCGCGGCTACACGCTCGAGGACCCGGCGGCGCCGGCGCTGCGGTGGCGGGTGCCGCTGCCGGGCTGCGTCGAGGCCACGCCGGTCGTGTGGCAGGGGTCCATCTACGTCGGGACGCGGGACGGGCGACTGCACGCGGTGCGGTGAACGGCCACCGCGTCAAAGGTTGACAGTTCAAGCATTGGGGCTACCCTGCCGGACGTCGCTGCGACCTCCCCGACCCGCGGCGCGAGGAGCTCCCGATGGCCTTCTCCCCCACCCGGCTGAACCACGCCGTCCTCTTCGTGACCGACCTCGAGCGCTCGCTGGCCTTCTACACCGGCGTGTTCGGCATGGAGGTCGCCGCCCGCGAACCGCGCGCGAGCGCGGCGTTCCTACGGCTGCCCCGCTCGGGCAACCACCACGACCTCGGGCTGTTCGGCGTCGGCGGCGCGGGTGCGCCCCGCCCGCGCGGCTCGGTCGGCCTCTACCACCTCGCCTGGCAGCTCGACACGATCGACGAGCTCGCCGACGCCCGGCGGGCGCTGGCCGAGGCGGGCGCCCTGACCGGCGAGTCCAGCCACGGCGCGACGCTCAGCGTCTACGGTGCCGACCCCGACGGCATCGAGTTCGAGATCATGTGGATGCTCCCCCGCGCCGCCTGGGGCGCGTACGAGGACGCCGCCGTCGTGGAGCGGCTCGACCTCGACGCCGAGATCGCGCGGTGGTCGGGCGTCCGCACCGCGTGGGAGCTGCCCGAGGGCGCGGCGGTCGGCGGCGCGACCGCGTGAGCAGCGGCGCCGACGCCCCTCGCTGGCTGGACGAGGACCAGCAGCGCGCGTGGCGGGCGCTCGCGGCGGTGCTGCTGCGCCTGCCCCCGGCGCTCGAGCGGCAGCTGCGCACCGACAGCGACCTCAGCCACTTCGACTACTGGGTGATGGCGCTGCT
>JBEAQO010000040.1:0-5255 GCA_041163825.1 Actinomycetota bacterium
TGCGCTCGATGGCCTCGCACGGATCGTCGTCGACGACACGTGGCGGGCCCTCGAGACCCTTGCCGTCGCGGTCCGACGTCAGGTGGCGCCGACCGTGATCGCGATCACCGGGTCGTACGGCAAGACCACCACGAAGGACCTCGCCCTCGGTGCCGTCGCCGCCTCGCGGCCCGCCGTCGCGGCACCCGGTTCCTTCAACAACGAGCTCGGTGTCCCGCGCACGATGCTGGAGCTCCGGACCGACACGGAGGTGCTCATCGCCGAGGTCGGTGCGCGGCATGTCGGGGACATCGCGCGGATGGCCGGGCTGCTCGAGCCCGATGTCGCGGTCGTGACCGCGGTGGCCGGTGTGCACCTGGAGGTCTTCGGGACGATCGACGACGTCGCGCGCGGCAAGCGGGAACTCGTCGAGTCGCTCTCGAGCGCTGGGACGGCGGTGCTCAACGCCGATGACCCGAGGGTGGCGGCGATGGCCGCGCACGCGCCCGCGGTGGTCACCTACGCCGTCGGGGACGGCGCAGACGTCGTCGCCCGCTCCGTCCGGCTCGACGAGGCCGCGCGCGCGCGGGTCAGCGTCGACGGACCGTGGGGCAGCGTCGAGCTCCGGGTCCCGCTCCCCGGACGTCACCATGTCCCCAACGCGCTGGCGGCGCTGACCGCAGCGGGGATCGTCGGTGTCCCGATGGAGGCCGCTGCGGAGGGCATCGCCCGTGCCGCCGTGAGTCCGTGGCGCTGCGAGGTCTCGAGGGTCGCGGGCGTGACGATCGTCAACGATGCGTACAACGCGAGCCCCGACACGGTGCGCGCGGCGCTCGACCTGCTGGTCGATCTGCCCGTGGCTGGTCGACGTCTCGCGGTCGTCGGGGAGATGGCGGAGCTCGGTGACGAGTCGATGGAGGGGCACCGTTCCGTCGGCTCCGCCGCGGCTGAGCTCGGGCTCGATGTCCTCGTGGTGGTGGGCGGCGATGAGGGTCCGGCCTCGGGCATCGCCGAGGGCGCCGAAGCAGGTGGCCGCTCCTCGATGCGGATCCATCGGGTCGCGTCGGTGGAGGATGCTGTGCAGGTCCTGCTGGGCACCCTCCGCGCCGGCGACGCCGTCCTGGTGAAGGCCTCGCGCGTCGCCGGCCTCGAGCGCGTCGTCGAACGCCTCGTGGTCATGCTCCCGGGTCCGGTCACCGCGTGATCGCGATCCTCATCGCCGCCGCGGTCGCGGGCCTGCTCTCGCTCCTCGCGACCCCCGTCCTCGTGCGCTCCTTCACGCAGCGCGGCCTCGGTCAGCCGATCCGTGCCGAGGGTCCCGAGAGCCATCGCGCGAAGGCCGGGACGCCGACGATGGGCGGTACGGCGATCGTGCTGGCGGCGGTCCTCGCCTACGTCGTCGCGCACCTCGGAACGGCCCGGATGACCTCGATCGGCGTGCTGGTGCTGGGCGTGTTCGTGGGCATGGCGGTCGTCGGGTTCCTGGACGACCTCATCAAGGTGCGGATGCGGCGCAACCTCGGGCTCAGCAAGACCGCGAAGTCCCTCGGTCAGATCGCGATCGCGGTGCTGGTCGCCTGGCTCGGGCCGATGGTGGCCGGGGTCGACCGCAGCATCACCGTCGTCGGGGACATCTCCTACGCGGTCGGGCCGGCGGTCTTCCTGCTCTGGGTCTTCCTGCTCCTGGTGGGCGCGTCGAACGCCGTGAACCTCACGGACGGTCTCGATGGGCTCGCGGCCGGGTCCGCCGCGCTCGTGCTCGGGGCGTTCACGCTGATCGCGTTCTGGCAGTTCCGCAACCCGGGGGCCTACGCGCTGGATGCCGGTGAGGCGCTCGACGTGGCCATCATCGCCGCGGCCTCCACCGCCGCGGCCGCGGGGTTCCTGTGGCACAACGCGCCTCCAGCGCGCATCATCATGGGGGACACGGGTTCGCTGGCCCTCGGTGGCCTCCTCGCGGCCCTCGCCATCGTCACCGGCACCCAGATGCTGCTCGTCCTGCTCGGTGGGCTCTACGTCATCGAGACCCTCTCGGTGATCGTCCAGGTCATCGTGTTCCGCGCGACCGGTCGTCGGGTGTTCCGGATGGCGCCCCTCCACCACCACTTCGAGCTCCTCGGCTGGCAGGAGAGCACGATCATCGTGCGCTTCTGGATCATCGCGGGGATCACCGTGTCGCTCGCGCTGATGGCCTTCTACGCCGAGTACCTCGTTCGCATCGGGGTGTCGCCATGAGCCGGGCCGTCGGCCCCCTGCCGCGCCGCGTCGGGGCGGTCGTCCGCGCCCTCCGGGTGGCACCCTGGGACGGGCGTGCGATCGGCATCGCGGTCGTGACGCTCGTGCTCCTGCTGACGGGGCTGCTGATGAGCTTCTCGGCATCGATCGTCGACGCGGCGCAGAGCGGCGATGCGTTCGCCGTCCTCCGCCGTCAGGCGACGTGGGCCGCACTCGGCGTCCCGACCTTCCTCGTGGTGGCATCGACCGACCATCGCGTCTGGCGTCGCGTCGCGTGGCCGCTCTTCCTCGGCGTGCTCGTCCAGCTCCTCCTGCTGGCCGTCCCCGGCGTGGGGATCACGGAGTACGGCTCCACGCGCTGGCTCGGGGTCGGGAGCCTGACGTTCCAGCCCTCGGAGCTCGCCAAGCTCGCGCTGCTGGTCTGGGTGGCCGACGTGCTCGAGCGCAAGCGTCCAGCCGCTGACCGCCTGCAGCGGACCGAGCACCTGCTCATCCCGGCGCTGCCCGCGCTGGGCATCTTCGTCCTGCTCGTCCTGATGCAGCCCGACCTCGGCACGGCGATCATCCTCGGGCTGATCGTCGGCGCGGTGCTCTGGGTCGAGGGCCTCTCCGGACGCTGGCTCGCGCTCCTGTCGGCGGGAGGGTTGGCGGGCACCGTCATCCTCGCGCTCGTCGTCGACTACCGGCAGGACCGCATCCGCGGCTGGCTCCGCCCGGAGCTGTACCCGCTCGATGAGGGCTTCCAGCCGCTGCAGTCGCGGTTCGCGCTCGGGTCGGGCGGCCTGTTCGGGCTCGGGCTCGGCGAGTCACGGGGCAAGTGGAACTTCATCCCCAACCCGGACACCGACTTCGTCTTCGCCGTGATCGGCGAGGAGCTCGGGCTCGTCGGGGCGACCGCGGTGCTGCTGGCCTTCCTCGCCCTGCTGTGGCTCGGCCTCCACGTCGCCCACGCCGCTGCGGACGGCTTCGGACGGACCGTCGCGTTCGGTGTGACGGTGGGGGTCGTCGGCCAGGCCCTGATCAACGTCGGGACCGTCATCGGCCTGCTCCCCATCACCGGCGTCACGCTGCCGCTGGTCTCGGCCGGTGGGACCTCCCTGCTGGTTACGCTCGTCGCGCTGGGCATGCTCGCGTCGATCGCCCGCGACCCCGCGACCGTGCGCGCGGACCGGGGGACGCGGGGCCCGCGGGCGGGCGCTCGGCCCTCGAAGCGCCCCGACAGGAGCCGCGCATGACCCGCGTCGTCCTCTTCGCGGCGGGAGGGACCGCCGGGCACGTGGTGCCGGCGATCGCGGTCGCCGACGAGCTGAGCCGATCCGGGCTCGACGTCGTGCCGGTCTTCGTCGGGGTGGAGGGCCGCCTCGAGGACCGGCTCGTGCCGAGCGCCGGCTACCCGCTCCACCACGTCCCGGCGGTGCCCTTCGTGCGCCGCCCCAGCCCACGGCTCCTCCGCATGCCGTCCGCGATGCTGCGCGCGGAGGCGCAGGCCGTCCGGATCGCGAGGGAGACCGGCGCGGTCGGGGTCATGGCCTTCGGTGGGTACGTCTCCTTCCCAGCCGCGCGCGCTGCACGGCGACTCGGGCTCCCGCTCGTCCTCCACGAGCAGAACAGCGTGCCCGGTCTGAGCAACCGGATCGCGGCGCGCTGGGCCGAGCGGGTCGCCGTCAGCTTCGCTGGGACCGTCGAGCGCATGCGGCGCCCCGAACGCTGCGTCGTGACGGGATCGCCGGTGGCCCAGCACCTCCACGGCCTCGACCGTGCGTCCCGGCGCGGACCGGCCTGCTCGCGACTCGAGCTCGACCCCGACCTGCCGACGGTGCTGGTCTTCGGTGGCAGCCAGGGGGCCCGCTCCATCAACACCGCCGTCGTCGAGTCCTTCGCGCGCTGGAGGGAGCTGGGGCTGCAGCTGGTCCACGTGACGGGCGCAGCCGGGTTCGAGCCCACGCTCGAGGCGTGGCGTGCCGCGGCGGCCGGTGCGCCGCGCGGAAGCGTCGTCGAGTACCTCGACGACATGGCCGATGCCTACGCGGTCGCCGACCTCGTCGTGTGCCGTGCGGGCGCGACGAGCGTCGCGGAACTGGCCGCCGTCGGGCTGCCCTCGGTCCTGGTGCCCTATCCCAACGCTGCCGGCGACCACCAGCTGCACAACGCGCGATCGCTCGAGCGGGTCGGTGCCGCCGTCGTGCTTCGCGATGGCGACCTCGCTCGTGGACGCCTGCCGGACCTCGTCGCCGAGCTGCTCGACGACCGACCGCGTCTCTCGCGGATGGGTGCCGCGGCGAGAGCCTGGAGCCGACCGGAGGCGGCGCGAGCGATCGCGCGCGTGCTGGTCGACGTGCTCGACCGGGAGGACGTGTGAGCCGGCGGGTCCACCTCGTCGGCATCTGCGGCGCCGGGATGTCGGGGATCGCGCGGGTGCTCCTCCAGCGCGGGATCGCGGTCAGCGGGTCCGACCTCGGGGATGGACGCGTCGCCAGCGAGCTCCGCGGTCTCGGTGCTCGCGTCGAGACCGGGCATCGGCCCGAGCACCTCGGGGGTGCCGAACTCGTGGTCGTCTCGACCGCGGTCGCCGCGGACAACCCCGAGGTGCTGGCTGCCCGGGCGGCCGGCCTGCCGGTGCGGTCCCGGGCCGAGATGCTCGCCGACCTCGTCGGGGACGACCGTGGGGTCTTCGTCGCCGGTACGCACGGCAAGACGACGACGACCTCCATGCTCGTCGTGGCGGGCCAGGCCGCGGGGCTGGACCCGACCTTCGTCATCGGCGGATCGCTCAACGAGAGCGGGACGAACGCCCATGCGGGCACCGATGCCGTGGTGGTCGCCGAGGCGGACGAGTCTGACCGGTCGTTCCTGGCCTACACGCCCGACATCGCCATGATCACCAACGTCGAGTTCGATCATCCCGAGCAGTACCGCGATGCCGAGGACGTCCTCGAGGCCTTCGAGGCGTTCCTCTCGCGACGGCGCCCGGGCGGCATCGCCATCGTCTGCATCGATGACGCCGGGGTCCGACGCCTCGCTGCGCGCGTGACCGGCCCGCT
>JBEAQO010000041.1:0-3102 GCA_041163825.1 Actinomycetota bacterium
CCTGAGGTCGTCGTCCATGTCCGACGCCAGCGCCTTGAAGTCGACGAAGAGGCCGACGACGTTGAAGATCGTGAACAGGGAGACCCCGAGGGAGAGCACGAACAGCGCGAGGCCGGCACGATCGCTGTCGTTCATCGCGTAGGCGATCGGGATGATGGCACCGACCACGAAGTGGGTGATCATCATGCCGAACGTCGGGTAGACGCGGTGGTTGACCCAGCCGTTGATCTGGTCGTTGTTGAACTTCACCCTGCGCTCCAGTGGTCGGTCGATCGGCGCCGGGAGCGCCGCGGCGACCGTAGGAGCGGGCGGGACGGGGTCACTTGTAGCGGTGTCCCACGATCGTGAACATCGGATGACGGTGCGGTGTCAGTCCCGCTCGACCGTGTCGAAGGTCGTCCGCTTCGTCGCCGCCCGGTAGGCGCTCGGCGTCATCCCGACCTGGTCGCGGAACACGTGGGTCAGGTGCGCGGGGTCGAAGAAGCCGAGCTGGAGCGCGATCTCCCCGATGTCGAGGTCCGTCGCGTGGATGCGGTATGCCGCCTCACGCGTGCGTGCGACGCGGATGCTCTCGGCGTAGGTGGTCCCGAGCCACTCGCGGCAGAGCCGATGCAGGTGGGACCGGGAGTAGCCCAGGTCGTCGAGGTCCAACCGCGTCTCGAAGGGACGGTCGGACGTCCCGGGTGAGAGGACGTCCAGCCGCATCATCCGCATCGCCCGCTCCAACCCGACCGGGACCTCGAGACGCGCGAGGATGAACTCCTCGACGAGCGTCACGCGCTCCTCGAAGGTCGACGCGGTGTGCAGCCCGTCCTGGAGTCGCGCGAGGCCCGGGCGGAGCACGTCGGGGTCGACGACGACCGTGTCACGCAGCTCGGAGGCCGGCATGCCGAAGACGGTGCAGGCGGCGATCGGGTTCATGATGACGAGGATGCAGTGCATGGCCTGCAGGTCGACGAGCGTCGACCGAGTCAGGCTGCCGAACAGCAGCGGGGCGTCACGGGACGGGCCTCCCCCGGGGACCTCGATCCGCTCGTCGCCGATGGTGAAGCGGTCGATCCGGCAGCCCTCGAGCGGCAGGAGCAGCTCGACCTTCCCGGAGGGCAGGATGCGACCACGGCTCAGCCCGTCGAAGTGCGCCTCCGCGATGACGTCCACGATGCCGCGGAGGCGCTGCGAGACGTGGAAGCGCGGGACCGTGTCCGACCAGGAGTCGCTCTCCGGTTCAGCGACCACCTCCCGATCCGCCATGTCGCCGTCCGATCTCCGCCGAGGACCCTAGCCGGCGAGAATGCGGATGGGACGAGGACGTCGCTCCCGACCATCGTCGCTCCCGAGGTGGCTCAGCCGGAGTGCGCCCGTCGTGCGTGGCAGAACGTCTCCGGAGTCAGCCGCGCAAGGCCGCCGAAGTGGACTGGATACCGGGCGCGTCAGAGACTCCGAGACCGGTCCCTAGCCGAGCCGCGATGGGGCGAGCGCGTCGGGTCGCGCGGTCAGGCCCTCGGGCCCCGTCGGCCTCGAACCCCTCGAGGTGACACCGCGAGCCTCATCGGTCCGAGGGGCCGGCGTCGAGCACCCGGGAGCTCCTGACCGCGGCCCGGTCGACGCCCAGCATCACCCCGCCGAGCACGAGGAACCCGGCGATGAGGATCCCGGACCAGGTCGCGACGCCCGCGTACCCGAGCTCGTTCACGTCGATGAAGAAGTACGGGTACTCCCCGACGATCGGGCCGCGGACCAGCCAGTACCCGAGGTACGCGATCGGGTAGCCGAGCCAGACGACCGGCCGGACCGGGCGCAGCGCCCCCCACGGGACCTCACGGACCCACCACACGATGCCGAGCAGCGGCGAGAGGGTGTGCGCGGTCACCTCGGGGATCCAGAGCCACCACGCCTCGACGTCCTCGGGCCCGCCGAGCACGAACCAGAACGCCAGTCCGACGAAGAGGATGTAGAGCGAGCAGGCGGCCTGGACCGACGGCGCGGCGAAGAACTCGCCCAGCCGACCCCTTCCGCGCAGGAGCGCCCAGGCCATCACGACGATCAGGATGTTGGTGAGGTTCGTGAAGTAGCTGAGCGTGATGATCGTCTCGGTCAACCACTCGGAGACCGGCGCCTCGACCAGCCGGCGGACGTGCCAGATGGAGACGCCGACCAGCGACGAGAGCAGCCAGACCTGCAGCAGCAGGCGGCGGCCCGCCGTCGGTGCCTCCGTGAGCGCGCTCGTCCCCTGTCCTCCCCGACCCCTCACCCGAGAACCGCTGCCAGGACTCTAGGGCCCGACCGCCCGGGGCGGCCGGGAAGGGCCGCCGCCCCCGGGTAGGGTCCTCCCATGAGCCCTGCCGACGGTGACCGCGCTCGCCACTGGCCCGCCATCGAGGCCAAGCACGGCCGGCCGATGCACGAGTGGTTCACGGTCCTCTCCGAGCGTGAGGACCAGCGCTACCCGGCGCTGCTGGCCCACCTGCAGGAGGAGCACGGCTTCAGCCGTACGCATGCGAACGCCGTCGTCCAGTTCCATCGGGGCTCGACGTCGTCGCGGCGGTACGCGACGCTCGACGGCTACCTGGGAGCGGCCGAGCCGACCGGAGCGGCGACCGTTCGCGCCGCCTTCGAGGGCCTCCTCGCGCGCCACCCGGGCACGTCGATCGAGATCGCGTGGAACCAGCCCTTCCTCGTCCTGGACGGGAAGCGACTGCTGAGCATCACCGTGCAGGGCGGCCACCTGCTGGCGGCCCCGTGGAGCGTCGAGGTGCTCGACGCCTTCCGCGACCGACTCGAGGAGCACGAGGGCGTGAAGAAGGTCCTGAAGAAGACGTTCCAGCTCCCCTCGGACCGCCCGATCGACCCGGACCTCCTCGACGACCTCGTCCTTGCGACCCTGGAGCGCGCCGGCGACTGACCGAGACGGGCGGGGGCGCGGCTAGCGTCCGCCCCGGCGCGCGCTCGGCCGCGACGACAGGAGGGACCGGCGTGGACGTCCTCGGGATCGCGGTCGCGACGGTGACCGGGCTGGTCGTGAACCTCGCCTGGTTCTCCCCCCGCGGCTTCTTCCCCGCCTGGTGGCGTGCGCTCGGCAGGACCGACCCGGTCCCGACGAGC
>JBEAQO010000042.1:0-12521 GCA_041163825.1 Actinomycetota bacterium
CGCCGCACCGTGGTCCGGACGTCGATCAGCTCGATGGTGGGCTGCTTGTCGGAGGGACCGACGCGCAGCTCCAGCGGCGCCGTGGCGCTGCGGCCCTCGGCGTCGACGACGCGCAGCTCCAAGGGGAAGCTCCCGTCGACGAGCGGGGTCCCGCTCAACCGCGCCCCCGACAGCGTGACCCCGGCGGGCAGGCTGCCGCTCGACAGCGACCAGGTGTAGGGGGCCAGCCCGCCCTCGGCGCGCAGCGCGAGGTCTACCGGGTCCCCGGCGGACCCGAACGCGGTTGCGATCAGCGGGACGGTCACCGGCTCGCGCACCACGAGCTCGAGCTCGCGCGTCACGAGCGTCCCGTCCTCGTCGGTCGCCCCGGCGACGAAGGTGCTGGTGCCGGCCGCGTCCGGTGTGCCCGAGAGCGTCCCGTCCGCATCGAGCGTGATCCCGTCGGGGAGCGCACCGCCCTCGACGCTCCACGACGCCTCGCCGGTCCCGCCGCTGGACGCGAGTGTCCCGTCGTAGGGAGCGCCGAGCGTCCCGGCCGCGAGCTCGGTCGTCGTGATGGCGAGCGGGGGCGCCCCCTGCTCGCACCGGATCGACGTCAGCGCGGTGAGGCTCGGGGACTCGAACGACACCTGCGTCCCCTCGAGCCCGTCCGGGGACTCCACGCCGACGGTCGCGGACCCCCCGGCGTCGAGGCCGGCCGACCCGAACGTGACGTCCTGATAGGAGAAGGTGATGGAGCGGTCCGACTCCGACAGGACGACCTGGAAGGTCACCGAACCGCTGGCCGAGAAGTGGGGGACCTGCTGCCAGGTCGCGACGAAGCGGCGGTCGCCCGCCGAGCCGAGCGTCCGTGTCCAGATGGAGCCGTCCCTCGACGGGTTCAGGTCGTCCCAGAAGGGCGCGATCAGCCCGTTCGGTTCCGCCGCGTCGGGGATGGCGGTGTTCTCGAAGCCCGCCTCGCCCCCGCGGGTCGTCGCGAGGAGGCCGTTGGAGGACAGCAGGAGGCTCGTCCGTTCGCCGTCGAAGAACGGGAACGTGAAGCCGAGCGGCACGCTGACCCAGTCGTCGTCGCCGAGGAAGCGCCGGGTGCCGCCGCTGATGCCATCGACCCAGCCGTAGGTGGTCGGCTCGCACTGCACGTACGGGGCGGTGGTGGTGGCGCTCACCGGTCCCGCCCAGTCGCTCTCGATCGGGCCCCCCTGACCGGGGGTGCGGACCTGCGTCGCACGGACGCGCACGCAGTACGCGGTCGCCGGCTCGAGCCCCGTCGCGGTGGCACCGGTCGCTCCGGCGATCGCGGTCGTGACCGTCTCGAACACCGAGCAGTCACCCGTCGCGGTCTGGACCTCGAAGCCGTCCTCCCCGTCGGCAGCGTCGACCCACTCGAGGTCGATCGAGGTCGTGCCGACGCCGACGACGGCGAGGTCCGTCGGACCGCCCGTCATCGGCGGTCGGTCCCCGGCGCAGCCGGTGAGGAGCCGTGCCACGTCCAAGCGGCCCCCGGTCGCCGTCGTCGTCGCCAGCGAGGGAGTCGCGGTGACCGTGCCGAGCAGCAGCCCGTGGATGTCGCGCGCGGTGAGCGTCGGGTCGGCGCTGGCGCAGAGCGCGACCGCGCCGGAGACGTGCGGCGTCGCCATCGAGGTGCCGCTGTAGGTGTCGTATTCGCGCCCAGTGCCACCGACGGTCGAGAGCACCCCGGAGCCCGGGGCACCGAGATCGACCGTCGCCGCACCGCGGTTGGAGAAGCTCGACAGCGCCCCGGTGCTCGTGATGGAGGCGACGGAGACCACGCAGTCCCAGCCGCGTGCCGCGCCCGCGGCGGTCCGATCGCAGACGTAGCGCGCCGGGAACGAGGCCTGGGTGGCGCTCTCGTTGCCCGCGGCCGCGATGAAGAGGATGCCGGCATCGCCGCCCCGCTCGATCGCGTCGAGCAGGGCCTGCGAGTACCCACCGCCGCCCCACGAGTTGCTCGTCGCGACGATGTCGATGCCGTGCTCCGTCTTGAGGTCCGTGGCGTAGTCGACGGCGCGGACCGCATCGGAGGTCGAGCCGCCGTCCGCGTCGAGGAACTTCGCGGAGATCATCGTGACGTCCCAGTTGACGCCGACGACGCCCGTGCCGTTGTTCCCGACCCCACCGATCGTCCCGGCGACGTGCGTCCCGTGGTCGTCGAGGCCGGGACCGTCGTAGACGGTGGCGTCGTCGTTGTAGAAGTCCCAGCCGTGCACGTCGTCGACGAAGCCGTTGCCGTCGTCATCGAGTCCGTTGCCCGCGATCTCGCCCGGGTTGATCCAGACGTTCGCGGCGAGGTCCTCGTGGTCGGGCTGCAGGCCCTCGTCGATCACGACCACATGGACGTCCGACGATCCGGTGTGTCCCGCGGCCCAGGCGGCATCGGCGCGCGAGCCGTAGGTGCTGGCCGGGCTGGACGTCGGGCCGCGCATGCCCCAGAGCCCGGTGGCGGTGTAGGACGGGTCGTCCGGGACGGTCAGGGCCTGCAGGCGGTAGTCGGGCTCGACGAAGCGCACACCGGGCAGGGCGGACCACGCGGCGATGGCCTTCGCGACGCTCGTCCCGGGCGGGAGCTCCACGACGTCCGTGCGCCGGTCGAGCCGGGAGACCGTCCGGAACGACTCGAACGCCTGCTGGGAACGGACCCGGGCCCGCGATCGTGCCGAGGTGTCGTCGTCCCACCCGACGATGACGCGCTCGGGGACGAACGCGGCCGTCAGGTCGGGGGCGGTCGGGTCGTCCGGGACCGCTGCGGCCGCGCCGGGGTCGGCCGCCGCCTCGGTCGCGCCGGCACGGGGCAGGACGGGGGAGCCCGCGAGCAGGGTCGCGAGCAGCGCCGTCACGACGAGCGCGCGGCTCGAGTGCATGGGGACCTCGACGCGGCGCCCCACCGGGGGCCGCGAGGGGCACGCGGACCGGCAGGACTAGGGCGCTCCGAGGATAACCGTCCGGACGCGTCATCGGCATCGTCCGAATGGACGCGGTCAGGCGGTGCCCGCCGTCGGGCCCGCGTCGACCGTCTCGCCGCTCGCGTCGTCCGCCGCGCTCGCTTCGTCGGGCGCGCTCGCGTCGCCCGCCGCGCTCGCGCGCGTGTTGAAGTAGCCGGCCTCGGGGTGGTGGAGCACGATGGCGGAGGTGGACTGCTCCGGCGAGAGCATCCACTCCTCCGTCAGCGTCACGCCGATCGGCGCCGGGTCGACCAGACGGAACAGCTTCGCCTGGTCCTCGAGGTCCGGGCAGGCGGGGTAGCCGAACGAGAAGCGCGAGCCGCGGTAGGCCTGGCGGAACCAGTCCTGCGGGGTCGGTCCGTCGTCGCCGGCGATCCCGAGCTCCTCGCGGATGCGGCGGTGGATGACCTCCGCGAGCGCCTCGGCCATCTCTACGCCGAAGCCGTGCGCCGCGAGGTAGTCGCGGTAGCGGTCCTCGGCGAAGAGCGACGCCGCGACCTCGGCGATGCGCGGGCCCATCGTGACGACCTGCAGCGCGAGCACGTCGGGCACGCCCTGCTCGATCGGGCGCAGGAAGTCCGAGATGCACAGGAAGCGGCCGCGGTCCTGGCGCGGGAACGTGAAGCGCAGGAGCTCCCGCTCGCCCGGCGCGTCCGGCTCCCACACGACGACGTCGTCGCCGTCGCCGTTCGCCGGGTAGTAGCCGTAGACCGCGGCCGGGGTCACGACGCGCTCCACCTTGGCGCGCGCGACCCAGTCGCGAAGGACCGTCCGTCCCTCGCGCTCGAGCAGCTCCTCGTACTCCTCGGGGCTGCGCTCGCCCGGCACGAGCCCCCATTGGTTCTTGAACAGCGCGACCTCGTTGACGAGCGGCACGACCTCGTCGAGGGTGATGCCGCGCACCACCCGCGAGCCCCAGAACGGCGGGGTCGGCACGTCGACGTCGGTGGCGACGGCGCTCCGCGCGCGACCCTGCGCGTCGCGCGCCGGCGGTTCCTCGCCGGTGCTTCGCACCGGACGGGCACGGCGCACCTTGCGCTCGGCGTCGGGGGTGGCGGTGCCCTCGCGCCGGGCGGTCAGCGCCGCGTCGAGCACCCGCAGGCCCTCGAAGGCGTCGCGGCAGTAGAAGACGTCGCCCTCGTAGAGCGCGCGCAGGTCGTCCTCGACGTAGGCGCGGGTGAGCGCCGCGCCGCCGAGCAGCACCGGGTGGTGCGACACCCCGCGCTGGTTCATCTCCTCGAGGTTCTCGCGCATGATGACCGTCGACTTCACGAGCAGGCCCGACATCCCGATGGCGTCGACCTCGTGCTCGGCCGCCGCGGCGAGGATCTGGTCGATGGACTGCTTGATGCCGAGGTTCACGACGTCGTAGCCGTTGTTGCGCAGGATGATGTCGACGAGGTTCTTGCCGATGTCGTGGACGTCGCCCTTGACGGTCGCGAGCAGGACCCGGCCCTTGGTCGAGGCCGACGCACCGCCGGACGCGGCGATGTGCGGCTCGAGGTGGGCGACCGCGACCTTCATCGTCTCCGCGGACTGCAGCACGAAGGGCAGCTGCATGCGGCCCGACGCGAAGAGCTCGCCGACCTCGGCCATGCCGGCGAGCAGGTGCTCGTTGACGATGTCGAGCGGCGGGTGCGTGGTGAGCGCCTCGTCGAGGTCGGCCTCGATGCCGTCGCGCTCCCCGTCGATGATGCGCCGCGCGAGCCGCTCCTCGACGGGCAGGGCCGCGAGCTCGGCGGCGTCCGCCCGGGCCGCACCCTCGCCCTCGTACAGGGCCATGAAGGAGATGAGGGGGTCGTAGTCGTCGGGCGCGGTCCCGCCGCGGCCCGCGCGCCCGCGCCGGTCGTGGACGAGGTCGCTCGCGACCTCGAGCTCCTCGGGCGGGATGCGGTGCAGGGGCAGGATGCGGCCCGGATGCACGATCGCCGAGTCGAGCCCGTGCGCGATTGCCTCCTCGAGGAACACCGAGTTCAGGACCTGGCGCGCGGCCGGCGCGAGCCCGAACGAGACGTTCGACACGCCGAGCGTCGTGTGGCAGCCGGGCACGGCCTCGCGCACGCGCCGGATCGCCTCGAGCGTGGCCATGGCGTCGCGCCGCAGGTCCTCCTGGCCCGAGCCGAGCGGGAAGGTGAGGCAGTCGAACACGAGGTCGTGGGGCTCGAGGCCGTGCTCGTCGATGGCGATCGCCGCGACCCGCTCGCAGACCTCGACCTTCCAGTCGGCGGTGCGGGCCTGGCCGCGCTCGTCGATCGCGAGCACGATGACCGCCGCGCCGTAGCGGCGGGCGAGCGGCAGCAGCCGGTCGGCCTTCACCCGACCGTCCTCGAGGTTCACCGAGTTGATGACCGCGCGGCCACCGAGACGCACCAGCGCGGCCTCGATGACCTCCGGCTCGGTCGAGTCGATGACGAGCGGCAGGGTGGAGGCGGTCGCGAGCCGGTCGACCGCGGCGATGACGTCGGGGACGCCGTCGCGCCCGACGTAGTCGACGCAGAGGTCGAGCACGTGCGCGCCCTCGCGGGTCTGCGAGCGCGCGAGCTGCGTCACCCCGTCCCAGTCCCCGGCGAGCAGCAGGTCGCGGAACGCGCGCGACCCGTTGGCGTTGGCGCGCTCACCGATGGCGAGGAACGTGTTCTCCTGCTCGAAGGGCACCGCCGCGTAGAGCGAGGCGAGCGAGGGTCGGAACTCGACGCGGATGACCTCGCGGCCGGGCGCGATCGCGGCCGCGTCGGTGCGTGCCGGGTCGCTCGGTGCGCCGGCGATGCCGCGTCGCGCGAGCTCGGGCCGGTCCAGCAGGCGCGGGGTCGGGACGATCCCACCGACGGCCTCGACGACGGCGGCCAGATGCCGCGGCGTCGTGCCGCAGCAGCCGCCGACGATCGACACCCCGAAGCGCTCGACGAACTCGCGCTGCGCGGCGGCGAGGCCCTCAGGGCCGAGCGGGTAGACGGTGCGGCCGTCCTCCAGGTGCGGGAGCCCGGCGTTGGGCAGCACGCTGATCGGCAGGCGCGAGGCGCGCGAGAGCGTGCGCACGTGCTCACGCATGTCCTCCGGACCGGTCGCGCAGTTCATGCCGAGCACGTCGATGGCGAGCGGGTCGAGCGCGGCGATGGCGGCCAGCGGCTCGGTGCCGAGCAGCATCGTGTCGATGTCCTTCTCGACCGTGAACTGCACCATCAGCGGCAGGCGCGCCCCGCGCTCGACGAACACGTCGTTCGCCGCGGCGACCGCGGCCTTGACCTGCAGCAGGTCGAACGACGTCTCGACGAGCAGCACGTCCGCGCCGCCGTCGATCAGCCCGCGGACCTGACGCCGGTAGCCGTCCTCCATCGTCGCGAGGTCGATGAAGTCTGCGGTCGACCCCGGGTCCTTGCCGAGCGAGAGCGTCGGCGAGCGCGTGCCCGGCCCGATCGAGCCGACGACGAACCGCGGGTCGCCCGGGGTCGAGAACGCGTCGCAGGCGCGCCGGGCGAGCTCGGCCGCGCGGCGGTTGAGGTCCTCGGTCTCGTCGGCGAGCCCGTACTCGGCGAGCACCCACGGCGCGCCGCCGAAGGTGTCGGTCTCGACCGCGTGGCAACCGACCTCGAGGAAGTCGCGGTGGACGCGCTCGACCGCGTCGGGGGCGGTGCGCACGAGGACCTCGTTGCAGCCCTCGAGGTCGGACCCGCCGAAGTCCGCGGCGCTCAGCCCCGCCTCCTGCAGCGAGGTCCCCATCGCGCCGTCGAGCACGACGACCGACCGCGCGAGGCGGTCGAGGAACGGATGCGCGTCGAGCGGGGGCAGGAGCACGGCCCCGGAGCGCGCGCCGGGCGCGGTGGTCTCCATCGTGCGCGGAGGGTACGCGAGGTCGGCTGCGCGGCCCCCGGCGCTAGCCTCGGCGTCCCGGGCACTCCGGACCGGGAGCCGGCGAGGGACGGGAGCCCCGATGTTCCGCCGCTCCCCGCCCCTGCCCCAACACATCCACAGCGCCTGGTGGGCGTTCCTCGACTGCGCCGAGGTCCTCGAGGCCGGCCATCGGGTGCTCTTCGGGGCCATGCCGACCTTCCGGGTCGAACCGGTCCCGATCACCGTGGGGACCGAGGGCATGCGCCGCGCGATCGCGGACGCGCGCGGCTGGATGCCCGACTGGCGCATCGACGAGCTCGCCGAGGACTGGCGCGCGTGCACCGCCGCGCTCGACGAGGCCGAGGCCGCGCTCGCGCTGGTGGAGTCCGCCGGGGCGACGTCCGACGAGCTCGACGACGTGCTGCAGGGCGTGCGCCGGGTGGTCGACCCGCTCGACGCGTTCGCCGTCGCCGAGCAGGCGTTCCGCCGGCGCTGGCGCTGTCCCGAGACGCGCCCCGATGCGCCCGAGGGGGCGGCGCATGGCTGAACCGCGGCCCGTCAGCTACGGCGACGCCGGCGTCGACCTCGATGCGGCGGAGCGCTCCGTGCCGCTGATCGCCGCGGCCGTGCGCACGACCCATGGCCCGGAGGTGCTCGGAGGGGTCGGCGGCTTCGGCGGGCTGTTCCGCTTCGACGCGTCCGCCTGGCGCGATCCGGTGCTCGTGTCGTCCTCGGACGGGGTCGGCACCAAGGTCGAGCTCGCGCGCCGGCTCGGCGTCGTCGGCACCGTCGGGATCGACCTCGTCGGCATGGTCGTCGACGACCTCGTCGCGTGCGGGGCGACGCCCCTCTTCATGAACGACTACCTCGCCGTCGGACGGCTCGACCCCGAGCGCGTCGCGGCGATCGTCGGCGGGGTCGCACGCGGTTGCGAGCTCGCGGGCTGCGCGCTCGTCGGGGGTGAGACCGCCGAGCATCCGGGGCTGCTCGAGCCCGACGCCTTCGACCTCGCGGGCTTCGGTGTCGGCGTCGTCGAGCGCGAGCGCCTGCTCGGGCCCGCTCGCGTCGTCGCCGGCGACGCGCTCGTCGCGCTGCCCTCGTCGGGCCTGCACGCCAACGGCTACAGCCTCGTCCGTCGCATCGTCGAGGGCCTCGACCTCGACGAGCCCCACGGGCTCGAGCGTCCGATCGGCGAGGTGCTCCTCGAGCCGACCCGCATCCACGCGCCTGACGTGCTCGCCGTCACCGAGGTCCTCGACGTGCACGCCGTGTGCCACGTGACGGGCGGGGGACTGCCCGGCAACCTGCCGCGCGTGCTGCCCGATGGGCTCGTCGCCGAGGTCGACCACGCGTCGTGGGCGCTGCCACCCGTCTTCCGCTGGTTGGCGGAGCGCGGCCCCGTCGAGGACGCGGAGCTGCGCCGCACGTTCAACTGCGGGGTCGGGATGGTGCTCGTGCTGCCGGCCGACCTCGTCGACGATGCGTGCTCGATCCTCGCCCACCGCGGGGTCGAGGCGTGGGCCCTCGGGCGGGTGGTCCCGGCGTCGCGCGGTGCGGCGCGTGACGAGGCGCGCCGCTAGTCGCTGGGCACGGCACCGGTCGCGAGCCGGACGAGCGGACGGCGCTGCTCCCGCGGGGTGCGCGGCGGGAGGTCCGGGACGTCGGTGGCCAGTGGCTCGAACGGGGTGAGACGTCCCCCCGCGAGCCGAGCGACGAGGCCCTCCTCGTCGCGAGCGAGCTCGGCGAGGACGCGCCGGTGCAGCCGCGCCTCCCGTCGGTCCTGCTGGCTGCGCCAGCGCCGTCGCAGCCGTGCCGCGAGCCCGGGGATGCGGTCGAGCAGCGGGTGGCTCGGCGGTCGCCGGTAGCCGTCGACGCGCACGAAGCGGGAGCCCGCACCGAGGTGGAACACGGCGTCGTCGTAGAGCGCGAACAGCAGCCGATGGCGGTCGAGCGCGTTGGAGCGCTCGAGCCGGAGCAGGCCCCGACCCTCGGCGTGGAGCTGGTCGAGCAGCCCGGCGCCGGGCTGCAGGCGCGGGGTCGCGACGGTCGGGTCCCAGGGCGAGAAGGTCGAGGTCCCGGGGCGCCAGAAGTCGGCCCGGAGCATCGTGAAGCAGGGGTGCGGGAAGTTCGACCCGACCTCGAGCCGGAGCACGGCCGCGACCGGCGTCGCCTCGTCGAGCCGCGCCGCGTACTCGACGTTCCAGCCGTCGAGCAGGGGCCAGGCGTCGGGGTCGAGGGTGACGACGTGCGTGCACCCGTCCGCGACCGCGCGGTCGACGAGCAGCGTCAGCAGCGCGGCGTGCTCCCGGTTCGGCCCGTCGAAGGGGCCACGTGCGGCTCCGGTCGGCTCGACGAGCACCGCGCCACGCTCGGTGAGCCGGGTGCGCTGCTCGGGGGTGCAGCGCAGCGCGACGACGTAGACGCGGTGGGGCCCGACGGTGTGGCGCGCGATGCGGTCGAGGCAGCGCTCGATGAGCAGGTCGCCGTGCGTGCCGGTCGGGAGATGGACCGTGCAGATCCCGAGCACGGAAGCGCTCAGCCGCCGCGCTGAAGTCGTGCGAGGTCCCGGCGCGCGGTGACGTCGAGGAAGCGCGCATCGGTGCCGTAGCCGAGGAAGCGGAAGCCCCGAGCGACGAGCGCCTCGAGGGCGGCCGGGTCGGGCTCGACCTGATGCAGCCCACCGGGCGTGCCGGCGCGCTCCCCGGCCTCGCGCACGCGTTCGAGGAGCCCCGTCACGCGGGCATCATCGAGCGCGCCGGGGATGCCGAGCGAGCCGGAGAGGTCGTAGGGGCCGACCACCCAGCCGTCGACGCCCTCGACCGCGAGGATGTCGTCGATCGCCTCGACCGCGTCGACGTGCTCGATCATCACGATGACGACCGCCGTGTCGGCGAGCGCGTCGCGGTAGGCGGCGAAGCCTGTGCCGGCGCCGTAGCCCTGCGCACGCGCGAGGCCGACCCCGCGGGTGCCGCGGGGCGGGTAGTGCACGGCCTCGACGGCGGCGCGCGCCTCGGCCGCCGAGCGCACGTTCGGGACCATGACCCCGGTCGCCCCGGCGTCCATCACGCGCTTGATCTGCACCGGGTCGTTCGACGACAGCCGCACGATCGTCGCTGCACCGGTCGGCGCGATGGCGGTCATCAGCGCCTGCGCCTCGGGCAGCGTGATGACCGAGTGCTCGAGGTCGATGACGAGCCAATCGAAGCCCGCCGACCCGAGCACCTCGCCGATGGAGGGGTGCCCGAGCTGGATCCAGGACCCGATCGTGAGCTCGCCGGCGGCCATCCGACGCTTGAGCGCGGCCGGGTCGCGCCGGGGTGCCCCGTCGGCACGGCCGTCGCGGGCCGGGCTCATGCGTAGGTCCCGAGCAGCGGGTCGTCGGCCATCAGGCCCTCCACGAGCGCTCGGTCGGCCTCGGTGTCGACCGCGTGGGTGTCGAAGGGCGTCTCGACCATGCGCACCCTCCGGCCATGCTCGATGAGGCGCATCATGTCGATCGACTCGGCGCGCTCGAGCGGGGTCGGGGCGAGCGCGGCGTAGCGGGCCAGCGCCTCGGCCGTGAACGGGATGATGCAGACCTGCTTGTGGACCGGGGTCTCGGTGAGCCCGCCGGGTCCGAGCGTGGGCACGCGCCGGCGCGTCATGATGAGCGCATCGCCGGCGAGGTCGATGAGGACCTTGATGGTGTTGGGGTCGTCGAGGTCACGCTCGTCGGTGATGCGCTTGGCGAGGTTCACGCACTCGACGTCCTCGCCGCGCACGAACGGGCCGATCGCCGCGGTCAGCATGTCGGGATGCAGCATCGGTTCGTCGCCCTGGACGAGGACCCAGAGGTCCGCGTCCATGCGCGTCGCGACCTCCGCCATGCGGTCGGAGGCGCGCTCGTGGTGGTCGCCGGTCATCACCACGGTCGCGCCGAAGGCCTCGGCGGCGGCACGGATGTCGTCATCGGGCGTCGCGACCACGACCTCGTCCACGTCGGCGCAGGCACGCGTGCGGTGGAAGATGTGCTCGATCATCGGTCGACCGTGCAGGGTCGCGAGCGGCTTGCCGGGGAAGCGCGTCGATGCCATGCGCGCGGGGATCACCGCCACGGTCCGCACGGAGCGCCCCCTCGGGTGTGGCGGTGGCCGACTGGCCGGACGTCGGCGAGCCTAGCGATGGCCGTCGGTAGCCTCCCGGACGCACGGACGGGGCGGGCACGTCCCGGCACCGGCGCGGCACCGGCGCGGCACCGGAACGCCGCCGGCGCGGCGGCGGACCCGCGGGAGGGACGCGTGATGACCCCCGAGGGTCCGGTCGACCTCCTCGTCACGACGGTGCCCTTCGGCGAGGCCGATCCCGAGGTCTTCGGGATGCTCGAGGCGTCCGGCATCTCGTGGCGCATCAGCGACGAGTTGCGCCGTGAGCGCACGCCCGAGCGGGTCGCCGCGACGATCGCGGACGCACGCGTCATCGTCGCGGGGACCGAGCCCTATCCCGCGGCGGTCATCGCGGCAGCGCCGCGCCTCGAGGCCATCTGCCGGGTCGGCATCGGGCTCGACAGCGTCGACCTCCTCGCCGCCGAGCGCCGCGGCGTCCCCGTCGCCTACACGCCCGACGGGCCCTCGGACGCCGTCGCCGAACTGACGGTCGCGCTCGTGCTCGATGTGCTGCGCGGCGTGTCGCGTGCGGACCGCGACCTGCGTGCCGGGAGCTGGCTCCGGCGTCCCGGGGAGCGCGTCGCGCGCTCGACCATCGGGCTCGTCGGGCTCGGCCGCATCGGCGGGCGCGCCGCCCGTCGGCTGGCCGGAGGGTTCCCGGGGGTGCGGCTCCTCGCCCACGACCTCGTGCCCGACCCGGCCCTCGACGACGTGGTCACCTGGGTCGACCTGGACCGGCTGCTCGTCGAGTCGGACGTCGTGAGCCTGCACGTGCCGCGCTCACCCGCGACCATCGGCATGATCGGTGCCGCTGAGCTCGCGCGCATGCCGTCGCACGCCGCGCTCGTCAACACCTCGCGCGGGGGCATCGTCGACGAGGACGCCCTCGTCGATGCGCTCACCACCGGCACCATCCGTGCGGCCGCGGTCGACGTCTACGAGACCGAGCCCTACGCCGGGCCGCTGACGCGCGTCGAGCAGGCCACGCTGACCTGCCACATGGGCTCGATGACCTCCGACTGCCGGGGTCGCATGGAGCGCGAGGCGGTCGAGGATGCGCTGCGCTTCCTCGCCGGCGAGCCCTTCGCCCAGCCGGTCCCGGAGGAGGAGTACGCGATGGCGCGCCTCGAGGCCTCGGCGGCCGACCCCCCCGGAGCGGGCGGGTGAGGATCGCCCAGCTCACCGAGGCGCTGGTCCCCTCCGACGCCGCGGGATCGATGCAGGTCGTGCGCATGGCCGCCGCGTTCGCACGCGCCGGGCACGAGGTGACGCTGCACGCCTGGCGCGGGAGGGCGGGTGCCGACCTCGCGAGCGTGGCGCACGACTACGACGTCGAGCCGGACTTCGCCCTCGAGCTCCACGGCGCGGCACGCGACCCCGCGTCGCTGCGCTCGGCAGCCGGACGCGGTCGGTGGGCGCGACTCGGATGGGCGCTCCGGCGCGCGCTCGCGCTCGCGACGGGCGTGCGTCGATCGTTGCGCGAGGCACCGCCCGACCTCGTCCACGCGCGGAGCCTCCTCGCGCTCCCGCTCGTGCCGCGCGCGACCCCGCTCGTCGTCGAGACGCACCAGCCGCCGCGCACGGGCATCGC
>JBEAQO010000043.1:0-9807 GCA_041163825.1 Actinomycetota bacterium
GTCCCCGCGTCCGATGACCCCGTCGGTCTGCGCGACCGGGCGCTCCTCGAGCTGCTCTACGCCTCGGGCGCGCGCGTCTCCGAGGCCTGCGGGCTCACCCTCGAGGCGCTCGACCGCACCCAGGCGCAGGTGCGGCTCGATGGCAAGGGCGGGCGCGAGCGCATCGTGCCCCTCGGTGACCCCGCGCTCGACGCGCTGGACACCTACCTCGCGCACGCGCGTCCGACGCTCGCGGCCGCCGCCCCGTCCACCTCGCGCGCCGTCGACACCGTCCTGCTCAACGCCACCGGGGGAGCGCTCGGGGTGCGCGACGCCCGCACGATCGTCGAGCGCCACGCCAGGGCCGCCGGGGTCGGGCACGTCACCCCGCACACGCTGCGCCACTCGTTCGCGACGCATCTGCTCGAGGGTGGTGCGGACCTGCGGGTGGTCCAGGAGCTCCTCGGGCATGCCTCGCTCGCGACCACCCAGCGCTACACGCACCTCTCGCGCGGACGGCTGCGCGAGGTCCACGCGATGGCGCACCCCCGGGCACGGGTGGCGGCACGCCCCGGTCCGGTCCGACGGAGCTCCTGAGGGCACGGGATGGGACCGGCAGTGCGCGATGCGGAGGGGGAGGGCGCCCGATGGGCGCGGGTGCTGAGGCTCCTCCCTGAGGTCGAACGCCTCGAGCAGGCCGCTGCTCGGCCGCCCGACCCGGTCGTGCCGATGGGAGCCGCTGATGGTCCGGTGGATCCGGCGCGTTCGTCGGGGACCAGCGGCCGCACCGGCGGGCCCCCGGACGCGATCCGGTTCCCGCCGATGAGCGGCGCGGCATCGTCGCTCTCGTGGGTCGTCCAGAGCGTCCTCCTCCCCCCGGGGTTCGACTGGGTCGAGTTCGTCGACTCCGCCCGTGGGCGTGCGGTCGCCGCCGCGCTCGAGGCGGGCGACGTCGGGACCGTCACGCTCGAGGACTGCCGGGCGGTCCTCATCACGCTCGCCCGTCAGGCGCACTTCGTCGAGGGGTCGCTCGACGCGGCCATCCGGGCCGGCACGGTCGGTCTCGTCCTGCGTCGCGCGCGCGAGCTCCTCGGGAGCGATGCCGACACCGGGTGACCGGTCGTCCACAGGACCCGACGACGCGATCGCCTCCCGGGACGGGGTGGTCCTACCGTCACCGGCTCCAGCGACGTCACCGACCGGGGCATGGGAGGCAACGCCCCGTGTCCGCCGGTCCCACGACATCCGTCCTGCATCCGCCCGCACCTCGCTCCCCGCTCCGCGTTCCGTGCGCCGTCGCGCGATCGGTCGAGCGTCCGGTGGTCGCCGTCCTGGCGCTCGTGGCGCTCCTCGCTGCGACGCTCCTGCCGGGCGTCCCGGCGGCCGCGGACGACGTCGGCTACCGCCTGCCGGTCGCCGGCGGCGTGCTGCGCCGCTTCGAGCCGACCACCGGTCCCTACGGACCGGGACACCGCGGCGTCGACCTCGATGCCGCACCGGGCACGACCGTCGGAGCGGCGGCGGACGGGGTGGTCGCCTTCGCCGGGTCGGTCGCCGGGGTGCGCTGGGTCTCGGTCGACCACGCCGACGGCATCCGCACCTCGTACGGACCGATGTCGGGGATCGCGGTCGGCGTCGGCGAGGAGGTCGTGCGCGGGCAGCGCCTGGGACGGCTCGCCAGCGGCGGTCACGGCGAGCGTGGGCAGGACCGCGGGCTCCACTTCGGTGCGCGACGCGATGGCGTCTACCTCGATCCGCTCCTGCTGCCGGGGATCCGTCTGCCCCGACCCGCGCTCGTCGGCGAGGGTGGCTGGTGGGCGAGCGGTCACACGGTCACGCCCTACGAGCCGTGGGACGGTGCGTGGCTCGCGGGGCTCCACTACCACCCGAGCCCGGCCGCGACCGCACCGGGCTGGAGCGTGCCCCCGAACCCGAACCACGTCATCGTCGTCGGTGGCTTCGCCTCCTCGGGCTCGGCGGCGCCGATCGACGTGACCCACGTCGGCTACGACCCCGCGAGCGTCACGCACCTCTCCTACGCCGGCCGCGACGACGCGCTCGCGCGGACCCGACCGGTCACCGACGCCCGCCGCGACCAGCTCGCCTACGAGGCGCCCGACACCTGGGCGGGGGTGGACGCCGCCGCGCGTCGGCTCGCCGACCAGTTGCGTGCGCAGGCCGAGCGCGAACCGGGCCGCGCGGTCGACCTCGTCGGTCACTCGATGGGGGGCTTCGTCCTGCTCTGGTACCTGACGCAGTACCACGACGCCTACGACGTGACCCTCCCGCCGATCGCCCACGTCGTCACGATCGCCTCCCCGCTCGAGGGCTCCGACCTCGCACGGCTCGGCACCGAGCTCACCGGGCATCCCGGGCTCGGGCCCGGCCTCGTCGTCCTGCGGGACCGGCTGGCCGCCGGCGACTCGCGCCTCGCCCACGGGGCGCAGGCCATCGACCCCCGTGCGCCGGCGGTCGGCCAGCTCGCGACCGGCTCGGCGCTCCTCGGCGCGCTCGCCGACGGCTGGCAGGCGAGCCTCGAGGCCGGAGGCGCCGGCGCCCTCGCCATGGGCACGCGCGTGCTGACCATCGGCGGTGGGGCCGACCGGGTCGTCGGCGCCGACCGCGCGGGGCTGCCCGGCGGGAGCGACCCCGGGACCGCGCTGGCCGGTCCGGTGGCGAGCCACCGCGTCCTGCCCGGCTCCCACTCGGGGGTGCTCGACACGCAGGCCGTCCGGGAGGTGGTCCGGGGCTTCCTCGCCGACGAGGAGGTCGTGGCGAGCCCCGGCATCGCCGCGACGCTCGTCGCCGGTGGGGTCGGGACGACCCTGCGGCTGACCGGGGAGGCCATCGGGGCCCACGGACGGCTGCGCGGCACGATCGTCGGGGACTGGACCTCCAGTTCAGGTTGAGTCCCGTCGCTCGTGACCGTGGGTCGAGGTCGAGTCCGCCCTGACGGCCCGCGGGCGGCACCGGGCGGCCCGGTTCCGGGGCCCCGAGCGGCCAGAGGGGCGCTGGTAGCGTCCTCCGCGGGGCGCGCGGAGCGTCCGTCGGGACATCGGGAGGCGCAGCGGTGGCTCGCGAGGCCTTCCCGCTGCTCGACGCGGCCCCGCCGCCGCTCGACCGGGACGCCGCCCGGGCGCTCCTCCGGGAGCGCTTCGGGCTCGAACCCGTGGGCCCGCACGGGCTCCGGGAGCTCGCGAGCCAGCAGGACCGCAACCTCCTCGTCACCACCGCGAGCGGCGCCTTCGTGCTGCGGCTCGACCACCCCGCGACCCCGCGGATCGAGCTCGAGGCCCAGGACGCGGCCCTCACCCACCTCGCGGCGCGTCTGGCCGAGGGCCCCGACCCGCTCGCCGTCCCACGGCCCGTCGCCGACCGCGACGGTCGCACCCTCCTCGATCTCGGCGCCGACCCCCGGGGGGCGGCCGGCGACGGCACCGGTGCCGGCTCGGGTGCCGGCACCGCCCGGCTCCTGACGTTCGTCGAGGGGGTCCCGCTCGGCGAACGCGGTCCGCTCGACCCGGGGACCCTGCGCCGCGTCGGCACCATCGTCGCGCGAGTGCTCGGAGCGCTCGCCGACTTCGCGCACCCGGGGGCCGAGCGCGTGTGCCAGTGGGACCTCGCTCGCACGTCCGACCTGCACGCCGCGCTCGCGCGCTCCGTGCCCGCCGCCCTGGCCGTGCGGGTCGACGCCGCCGTCGCGGCCGCGACCCCCGTCGTCGCGCGGCTCGCCCCGTCGCTGCCGCGTCAGGCGATCCACGGCGACCTCCACCCGGACAACCTGCTCATCACGCGAGGGGCGGACGGCATCGCCCGACCGACCGGGCTCATCGACCTCGGGGACCTCGTCATCGGCTGGCGCATCGCCGAGCTCGCCGTCGCCGTCGCCGGTGCGGCGATCCGACTCCCCGACGACGTCCCGATGGTGCTCCGCGAGCTCGTCCGCGGCGCGACCGAGCACGAGCAGGCGCTCGTCCTCACCGACGACGAGCTCGACGTGCTCGTGCCGCTGGTGCGCTGGCGCGTCGCCATGGAGACGATGGCCGCAGCGCACCAGGTCACCCTCGACCCGGAGAACACCTACGCGCGGGAGCAGCTCCCGCGGCTCGAGCGCGCCCTCGACGTGCTCGCACGACTGCCCGATGCGCTGCTGACCACGGTCGTCCGGATCGCCGCCGGACGTCCCCCCGTCCCCTCGGCCGCGCTCGGAGCGCCCGCACCGGTCCCGGCGACGCTCGCCGACTGGCTGCCCACGACGTCGGGAGCGATGGGCGTCGTCGTCGACCTCTCGGTGACGAGCGCGCGGCTCCCGGGGGAGGACTGGCGGCGACCCGAGCGCATCGCGGCCGCGATCGGTGAAGCGGTCGACGCCGCGGACGCGCCGGCGGTCGCGCTCGGTCGCTGGCGCGAGGGTCGGATCGTCGTCACGCCCGAGCCCGGCCCCGTCGAACCGGCGACCGTCACGCTCGGTGTCGACGCCTTCGTCGCCCCGGGTACGCCGGTCGTGAGCGCGCTCGCCGCGGAGGTCCGTCGCGTCGGAGCGCGCGAGGTCGTCCTGGCGGTCGAGGGCGGGTACGACGTCGTCGTTCGTGGACTCGCCCCGAGCGTCGCGGCCGGGAGCGACGTCGTGGTCGGCGCCGCGCTCGGCACGGTCCTCGAGCCCGGAGCGCGCGACCGGCTCCCCGCGCGCCTGACGCTGCAGCTCGTCGCCGTGCCGGGCCTCGATCCGCCGGCGCATGCGCCCGGCTCGCTCGCCGAGGGGTGGGCCGTGCTCTGCCCCGACCCCTCCGTGCTCGTCGGCGTCGACGTCGCCGCGCCGCCCGACGATGCGCCCGGTCTCGCGCGTCGGCGCGACCGCGTCCTCGCCCGCGCGCAGGAGCGCTACTACGACGAGCCGCCGCGCATCGAGCGCGGGCTCGGCGCGTGGCTCATCGACACGCGCGGCCGCGCCTACCTGGACGTCGTCAACAACGTCGCGGCCGTCGGCCACTCGCACCCGCGCGTGACCGCGGCGGTCTCGCGCCAGCTCGGGGTGCTCAACACCAACTCGCGGTTCCTCTACGAGCCGATGGTCGCCTTCGCCGAGCGGCTCGTGGCCCTCCTGCCCGAACCGCTCGACACCGTGTTCCTCGTCAACTCCGGATCCGAGGCGGTCGAGACGGCGCTGCGGCTCGCGCGCATCGCGACCGGACGCCGCGACGTCGTCTGCCTCGCCGGCGCCTACCACGGCTGGACCACCGCGACCGACGAGATCACGACGCCCGTGCTCGGGCGGGAGAAGGCCGTCGAGCCCTGGGTCCACCCGCTCGCCGCCCCCTACCTCCACCGCGGCCCGTACGGCCCGGCCGCCGGCGGCACCGAGTCGGACCGTGCGGCCCGGCTGACGGCCGACGCCGTCGCGGCGATCGACGCGCTCGCGGCCGGAGGGGCCCCGCCGGCGGCGTTCGTGTCGGAGGCGTTCCTCGGCAACGCCGGCGGCATCGCGCTCCCGCACGGCTACCTCGCGGCCGTGTACGCCGCGACGCGCTCCCACGGGGGGCTCTGCGTGGCCGACGAGGTCCAGGTCGGCTACGGCCGCACCGGCACGACCTTCTGGGCCTTCGAGCACGAGGGCGTCGTGCCCGACATCGTCACGGTCGCGAAGATGGTCGCGAACGGGCTCCCCGTCGGGGCCGCCATCACCACGCGCGCGATCGCCGAGCGCTTCGCCGAGCACGACGCGTTCTTCTCGTCCTCGGGGGGCAGTCCGGTCGGCTGCGCGGCCGGCATCGCCGTGCTCGACGTCCTCGCCGACGAGGGCCTGCAGGCCAACGCCGCGCGCGTCGGAGCGCGCCTCGCGGCCGGGCTGGCGGGCCTCGCCGAGCGTCACGACGTCATCGGTGCGCTCCACGGCCGCGGCCTCTCCCAGGGCGTCGAACTCGTCGTCGACCGTGCGACGATGACCCCGGCGCCCGCGCTCGCCCGGCTCGTGTGCGAGCGGCTGCGGGAGCGCGGCGTCATCTGCCAGCCGACCGGTGAGGACGGCGACGTCCTCAAGCTCAAGCCGCCGCTCGTCATCACCGAGGAGGAGGCCGACCGCGTGCTGGTCGCGCTCGACGACGTGCTGACCGAGCTGACCGGCTGACGGCCGCGACCACGACCCGCATTGCGACCCGCACCGTGACCCGCACCGTGACCCCGAGGCCGAACGGCCGCACGAGGAGCCACCCGTGAGCACCCCCCCGATCGACCTCTCCAGCGACACGCAGACGCGACCGACGCCGGGCATGCGCGCGGCCATCGCCGCGGCCGAGGTCGGCGACGAGCAGCAGCACCTCGACCCGAGCGTGACCGCGCTGTGCGAGCGCGTCGCCGACCTCCTCGGGCAGGAGGCGGCGATGTTCCTGCCGACCGGGACGATGTGCAACGTCATCGGGGTGGCCGTGCACACCCGTCCGGGTGACGTCGTGCTCGCGGACCGGCTCGCGCACGTCTCGCGCGCCGAGGTCGGCGGCGCGGCGGTCATCTCCTCCGTCCTGCTCGAGCAGGTCGACGGCGAGCGAGGGTGCTTCGGGCCGGAGGCGGTCGGGGCGGCCGACCACGGAGGCGCGATCCATCGCCCGCGCCTCGGGCTCGTGATGCTGGAGCAGACCCACAACTTCGGGGGCGGCACGGTGTGGCCGCTCGATCGCTACGAGGCCGTCGCCGCGGCCGCGCACGAGCGCGGCGTGCCCGTCCACGTCGACGGCGCGCGGCTGTTGAACGCGGTTGTCGCGAGCGGCGTCGCGGCCGAGCGGTGGGGGCGACCCGTCGACTCGATCTGGGTCGACCTCTCGAAGGGGCTCGGCTGCCCGATGGGTGCGGTGCTCGCGGGGTCGGCGGCGTTCATCGCCGAGGCCTGGCCGTGGAAGCACCGGGTCGGGGGTGCGATGCGCCAGGCCGGCATGATGGCGGCGGCCGGCACCTACGCCCTCGACCATCACGTCGCACGCCTCGCGGAGGACCACGAGCATGCGGCGCTGCTCGCGGCGGGCCTCGCCGAGCTCGGCCTCCGCGTGGGTGCCCCGGACACGAACATCGTCTGGCTCGACCCGACCGACATCGGGCGCCGAGCGGTCGAGCTCCAGGCCGCGCTCATCGAGCGGGGGGTGCGACTCTCCCGGGTCGGGGCGCGGCTGCGAGCGGTCACCCACCTCGACGTCGACCGGGCCGGGATCGTGACCGCCCTGGAGCGCATCGCGGCCGAGGTCGGGGGTCGGACCGGGGGGTCCGCACCTGTCGGGGCCTAGGCTCCCGCCGTGCCCATCCGCCGCTACTACTTCCTCTACTTCGTGGCGGCCGCGGCATTGATGCCCTCGCTCGCGCTGCTCTTCACCGAGCGCGGGTTCAGCGGCACCCAGGTCGGCGTGCTCGTGGCGGTCATCCCGCTGACCGTCGCGCTCGCCGGGCCGGTGTGGGGCGCGATCGCGGATCGCACGGGACGGGGTGGGGAACTCCTGTGGATCGGGCTCACGGTCGCCGCCGTGGCCGGGGCGGTCATGGTCAACCTCACGGGCTTCGTGGTCGCGCTCGGCGTCGCCGTCGTCTTCGCCGTCGGACTCGCACCGTCGCTGCCGTTCGCCGACGCCGCAGCGCTGATCGAGCGTGAGCGTCGTGGTGCGACCTACGGAGCGCTGCGCGCGTGGGGTGGGGTCGGCTGGGGGGTCGGGGGTCCACTCGTCGGCGGTGCGGCAGCGCTCGCGGGGCGCGCGGCCCACGGCGTCCTCCACCTGGTCCTCACGCTCATCCTCGCGGCCGTCGGCCGTCGCCTCGTCGTCCCCGGTGGACGCTTCGTCGGCCGCACGCGTGATGCGATCGGGACGCTGCTGTGCCTGCCGGGCTGGGGCGTGTTCCTCGCCGCGGTGGCGGCGTTCGGCTTCGGTGCCGGCATCGTGTCGTCGTTCCTGTTCGTACGGCTCGCCGAGGTCGGGGGGAGCGCGCTCGTGCTCGGGCTCGCGCTCTCCGTCGGCACGCTCTCCGAGCTCGCGATGTTCCGCTTCTCGGACCGCATCGTGGCGCGGATCGGCGCGATGGCCGCGCTCCTGCTCGGCATCGCCGCCCTCGTCGTTCGGCTGGTCCTGCTCGGAGCGCTCGACGGCATCGGTGCGCTGCTCGTGCTCCAGCTCCTCCACGGCCTCACGTTCGCGCTGCCCTGGACCGGGGCGGTCACCCATGCCCTGCGGACCTCGCCGGAGGAGCTCATGGCGAGCGCCCAGTCGGCGGTCGGGTTGACCTTCGGGGGCCTCGCCCCGGCGCTCGGTGGGCTCGTCGGCGGGCTGCTCCTCGGCCGGCACGGGGCGGACGGCATGCTGGTGCGCTCCGGGGCGGGGCTCGCGCTCGCCGGGGCGCTCATCCTCGTCGCCTGGGGGTGGGGTCACAGGCGTGGGCTAGGTTCCACGACGGTCGCTGCGGCCGCGGTGCCCATCGCACCCGGGGCGGGGAGCAGTGCGGCCGCGTCCTGACCGGGGAGTCGTCGTGGAACCGATCGTCCTGCTCATCGTCGTCATCGCGCTCGCACTCGGGCTCGCGCTCGGCGCGGTGCTTCGCGGCCGCGCCGCGGCCGGTGCTGGTGTCTCCGCCGAGGAGGCCCAGGCCCTTCGCGCCGAGCTCGAGCGTGCCGCGGCCGCGAGCGTCGCTTCGGCGACCTCGGACGCGCTCACCCGCCTCGTCGAGGTCACCCAGCAGCAGCTGCAGACCCAGCAGCAGCAGGCGGAGGTCCAGGCGCGCAGCGCCACCACGAGCCTGCGCGAGGTCGTCGAACCGCTGCAGGCGGGGCTGACCGCGCTCGGGGAGCAGGTCCAGGAGCTCGAGCGACGCCGGGCCGGCGCCTACGCGGAGCTCGACCAGAAGCTCGGCTCGACCGCCTCCCTGCTCGAGACGCTGCGTGCGACGACGACGGAGCTCAACAGCGCCATGCGTCGCAGCGATGTCCGCGGACACTGGGGCGAGCTGCAGCTGCGCCGCGTCATCGAGCTCGCGGGACTCAAGGAGCACGTGTCGTACAGCGAGCAGCGCGCGGTCGCGGGGGAGGGCAGCGGGCGCCCGGACGTGACCGTGCACCTCACCGACGGCAAGGTGCTCTACGTCGACGCCAAGGCGCCGATGGCCGCGTTCTTCGCCGCGATCGGTGAGGCGGAGCGTGACCAGCAGGCGCCGCACCTCGCGCGGCACGCCGCGGACCTCCTCGGCCACGTCAAGGAGCTCCAACGACGCGACTACGTCAACGATGGCGTGTCGCTGCCCTACCTCGTCCTCTTCGTGCCCAACGAGGCATCGCTCGCCGCCGCCCTCGAGGCAGCACCGGACCTGCTCGATCAGGCCATGGGACGCGGGGTCATCCTCGCCGGGCCGACCTCGCTCGTGATGATGCTCACCAACGTGTCGGCCTCGTGGCGCCAGCACGCCTTCGCGGAGAACGCCGAGCAGATCGTGAACGAGGTCGGCGAGCTGCACGGCCGACTCGGCACCTTCGCGGACCGCCTCGCCAAGGTCGGTCGGGCGCTCGAGGGCAGCGTCAAGGCCTACAACGACGCGGTCGGCTCGTTCGACCGGCGCCTCATGCCGGCCGCGCGTCGGGTCGAGGGTCTCGCCGCGGCGACGAGCCCCGTCGAGGTGCCGGGCGAGGTCACGGAGCTGCCGGCCGTGCCGCGCGCAGCCGGCGCGCTGACCGACGGCGGTGCCACCGACGCGGGGGACGGACGCCTCGCGCTGGGTCTGGACGCGTCCGGGGACGATGGCTGAGCCTCGGCTCGCGCCGATCGACGTCCGTGCGCTCGACGGACGGCGGCTGCGCATCCCGACCGAGCTCCC
>JBEAQO010000044.1:0-4137 GCA_041163825.1 Actinomycetota bacterium
CTGGCCCGGCGTCCCGGCGCCGAGCAGGCGATCGTCGTCGTCGACCATCCGCTGCTCGTCGAGACGGGGCAGGTGGACCGCTACGACGTCCTGGTCGTCGTGCTCGCGGACGCGTCGCTGCGCGTCGAGCGCGTGGTGACCGACCGCGGACTCACGCACGACCAGGTCCGTGCGCGCATGGCGGCGCAGGCCGATGACGCCGCCCGCCGCGCGGTCGCGACCCACGTCGTCGTCAACGACGGCTCCCTGGAGGAACTCTCCGAAGCGGTCGCCGAGCTGCACGCGACGCTCCGGGAGCGTGCCGTCGAGGCCGCGTCCGGGCGGGCGTGAGCGCTACCGTGCGTCCATGACGCAGGCCTCCGCGCGCGCGGCGCTGCACCGCGATGTCTCGCACGCCACGCCGTTCCGGGTCGTGAGCGAGTTCGAGCCCTCCGGGGACCAGCCCGCGGCGATCGCGGCCATCGCCACGGCCTTCGAGTCGGGCGAGCGTGCCGTCACGCTGCTCGGGGCGACGGGAACGGGCAAGACCTTCACGGCCGCGAAGGTCCTCGAGCGGCTCCAGCGCCCGGCGCTGGTCATCGCACCGAACAAGACGCTCGCGGCCCAGCTCGCCAACGAGTTCCGGGAGTTCCTTCCGGACAACGCGGTCGAGTACTTCGTGTCGTACTACGACTACTACCAGCCGGAGGCCTACGTCCCGCAGACGGACACCTACATCGAGAAGGACTCGTCGGTCAACGACGAGATCGATCGCCTGCGCCACCGTGCCACGATGGCGCTGCTCAGCAGGCGCGATGTCGTCGTCGTCGCATCGGTGTCGTGCATCTACGGGCTCGGGTCGCCCTACGAGTACGAGGACCACGTGCTCGCGCTCCGCGCCGGTCGACCGGCCGGGCTCGATGCCTCGCTGCGCAAGCTCGTCGACCTGCAGTACTCCCGCAACGACCTCAACCTCGTGCGTGGGACGTTCCGGGTCCGTGGCGACACGCTCGAGGTGTTCCCCGCGGACGACGAGCGCGTCGTCCGGATCGAGTTCTTCGGCGAGGACGTGGACCGCATCGTCCGGGTCGACCCGCTCACGGGGGAGGTCAGCGGTTCCGTCGACCGCGTGGCGATCTTCCCCGCCTCGCACTACGTGACCTCCCGGGAGACGATCGACCGTGCCGTGGCGAGCATCACGGCGGAGCTCGAGGGCCGCCTGGGGGAGCTCGAGCGTGCCGGGAGCCTCCTCGAGGCGCAGCGGCTGCGCATGCGGACCAATTTCGACCTCGAGATGATCAAGGAGGTCGGCTTCTGCAACGGCATCGAGAACTACTCACGCCACTTCGACGGACGTGCTCCTGGGGAGCCACCGTTCACGCTCCTCGACTACTTCCCGGATGACCTCCTGGTCCTGATCGACGAGTCCCACGTGACGGTGCCCCAGGTCGGCGGGATGTACGAGGGCGACCGGTCGCGGAAGGCGACGCTCGTCGAGCACGGCTTCCGGCTGCCCTCCGCGATGGACAACCGACCGCTGCGCTTCGAGGAGTTCGAGCGGGCCGTCGGCCAGGTCCTGTTCCTCTCGGCGACCCCGGGCCCCTACGAGCGTCGCGTCGCCGACTCGGTCGTCGAGCAGATCATCCGACCGACGGGTCTGGTCGATCCCGAGGTCGAGGTCCGACCGACCAAGGGCCAGATCGACGACCTGATGGAGGAGATCCGCCAGCGCACCGAGGCGGGGCAGCGCACGCTCGTCACCACCCTCACGAAGCGGATGGCCGAGGACCTCACCGACTACCTGCTCGAGAACGGGGTCCGGGTTCGCTACCTGCACTCCGACATCGATACCGTCGAGCGTGTCGAGATCCTGCGGTCGCTCCGGCTCGGGGAGTTCGACGTCCTCGTCGGTATCAACCTCCTGCGCGAGGGGCTCGACCTTCCCGAGGTCGCGCTCGTCGCCATCCTGGACGCCGACAAGGAGGGCTTCCTGCGCTCCGAGACGTCGCTCGTCCAGACCATCGGGCGTGCGGCCCGCAACGTCGACGGCAAGGTGCTGATGTACGCGGACTCGGTGACGGACTCCATGCGGCGTGCGCTCGACGAGACCGAGCGACGGCGTGCGAAGCAGGTCGAGCACAACCGCGTCCACGGCATCGACCCCCAGTCGATCCGCAAGCGGGTCGGCGACATCATCGCGGCAGTCCGGGCCGAGGAGGCAGGGGAGGCCTACACCCCGCTCGAGCACGAGCCGGCCGAACGCGCGGACGACGGGGTGCTCCCGCAGGAGGAGCTCGTCGCCCTCATCCGCCGGCTCGAGGAGGAGATGCACGAGGCGGCCGGTGAGCTGCGGTTCGAGTACGCCGCCCGGATGCGCGACGAGATCGCCGAACTCAAGCGCGAGCTCGCGTCGATGCGCGCGGCGGCGGTCTGACGCTCCCTCGGCTCGTCCTCGCGGGCACCCATGGGGCGCCCCGATGCAGGGCTAGGCTCCCGGCGGAGTCCGCGGGACAGGCCCGCGACCGTCCGAGCGGGAGCGCGTCCCATGTACGGCACCATCCGCACCGTCCACCAGTGGTTGGGGTACGCGGTCTTCCTCGTCGTGCTCGTCGTCGCCGTCCTCGCGTGGATCGGGTCACGGCGCTCGACGAAGCCCGCCCTGCCGAGGGCGCGCACCACCATGGTCCTGCTCGACGTGCACGTGACGATCGGCATCGTGCTCTACGCCGTCGGAGCGTGGTGGGCCGAGGGGGATGCGCCGCTCGTCGCCTACGTCCACCCGACCCTCGCGATCGCCGCGCTCGGCGTCGGTCACGCGGCGCTCGCTCGCGCCCGCCGTGCCGACAACGCCGCGGCCGCGGACCGGGGCCTCGCGGTCGGGTTCACCATCGTGCTCGTCCTGATCACGGCCGCCATCGGCGTCGCGTCGATGGGGACCATGGCCTGACCGGCGCGTTCCGAGGGACCGTCACCAGCCGCGAGCGCGCCAGTCCCTGAGGTGGGGTCGTTCGGCTCCGAGCGTCGTCGCGTCCCCGTGGCCCGGGTGGACCCGGGTCGCGTCGGCGAAGCGCGCGAAGACCCGCGCCTCGAGCCCGTCCATGATGGCGGTGTGGCGCACCGGGTCCCGACCCGTGTCGCCCGGACCGCCGGGGAACAGCGTGTCCCCCGTGAACAGGTGCGTCGACCGTCCGTCGGCTCGCACGACCTCGAGGACGAGCAGGATGGACCCCTCGGTGTGTCCGGGGACGTGGAGCACCTCGAGCTCGAGGTCGCCGACGGCCAGCCGGTCGCCGTCCTGCAACCAACGGTCTGCGGGAGCAGGGAGTCGTGCGGCGTCGCCGCGGTGGGCCCACATCGCGAGCCCCGGATCGTGGGCGAGCGCCGGCCAGGCGGCGACATGGTCCGCGTGCCCGTGGGTCACGACCGCCGCGTCGACCGTGAAGCCCTCGAGCATCGCACGGATCGCCGGAGCCTCGTCGGCCGGGTCCACGAGGAGCCCACGGCGGGTCCGGCTGCACGCGACCAGGTAGGTCGCGTTGTCGAGCGGTCCGACGGAGCGCTTGCGCAGGGTGACCGGCCCGTCGATGTGCTCGACCCACGGGCCGCTGGCCTCGACGTGGAGCCGCTCGTCCATGCGGGGACCTTCCCTCGGCCCGGTCGTGCTGGGCGCGATGACGGCGGGTGGTCGGCGGGTCGAGCGTAGGCTCCGGGTCCGCCGGGGTCCTCCCGACGGACCGGGCCCGCCGGACCCGGGGCGAGTCGGCACCGAGGAGTCGGACGTGGCCAAGGCAGCAGCGCGCCACGGGGAGCGGCTCGTCGTCCGCGGTGCGCGCGAGCACAACCTCAAGGACGTCGACCTCGAGCTCCCGCGCGACGCCCTGGTCGTGTTCACGGGGCTGTCGGGCTCGGGCAAGTCGAGCCTCGCCTTCGACACGATCTACGCCGAGGGCCAGCGCCGCTACGTCGAGTCCCTCTCCGCCTACGCCCGCCAGTTCCTCGGGCAGATGGACAAGCCCGACGTCGACTTCATCGAGGGGCTCTCGCCGGCCATCTCGATCGACCAGAAGTCGACCTCGCGGAACCCGCGTTCGACCGTGGGGACCATCACGGAGGTCTACGACTACCTCCGACTGCTCTACGCGCGCATCGGACGGCCGC
>JBEAQO010000045.1:0-5602 GCA_041163825.1 Actinomycetota bacterium
AGCTCCCCCACCCACGGCTCGAAGCCGTCGTGGACGTGGTGGAGGATGCCGGTCCCGCGCGTCTCGGTCAGGAACTCGGTGCGGAAGCCGATCAGGCCACGGGCCGGCACGCGGTGCTCGAGGCGCACCCAGCCGGAGCCGTGGTTGATCATCTCGAGCATCCGACCCTTGCGCAGGCCGAGGAGCTGCGTCACCACCCCGACGTAGTCCTCGGGCACGTCGATGGAGACGTGCTCGAAGGGCTCGTGGACGACCCCGTCGATCGTGCGGGTCACGACGCGCGGCTTGCCGACGGTGAGCTCGAAGCCCTCGCGCCGCATCGTCTCGACCAGCACCGCGAGCTGCAGCTCACCGCGCCCCTGCACCTCCCAGGTGTCGGGCCGCTCGGTCGGCAGCACGCGGATCGAGACGTTGCCGACGAGCTCCTGCTCGAGCCGCGCCTGGATGAGCCGTGCGGTGAGCTTGGTGCCGTCGCGCCCGGTCAGCGGTGAGGTGTTCACCCCGAGCGTCATCCCGAGGCTCGGCTCGTCGACGGTGAGCACCGGCAGCACGCGCGGGTCGTCGGCGTCCGCGAGCGTCTCGCCGATCATGACGTCAGGGATGCCGGCGACCGCGATGAGGTCGCCGGGGCCGGCCTCGTCGGCCGGCACGCGCTCGAGCGCGACCGTCCGGAACAGCTCGGTCAGCTTGACGCGCTCGATGGTGCCGTCGATGCGGCAGCGCGCGACGGTCTGCCCACGGCGGATGCTGCCGTTCATGACGCGGCAGAGCGCGAGGCGCCCGACGTAGGGGCTCGCGTCGAGGTTGGTGACGAGCGCCTGGAAGGGGTGCTCGGGGTCGTGGCGGGGTGCCGGGACGTGGTCGCGCAGCACCGCGAACAGCGGCCCGAGGTCCGTGCCAGGAACGGCCGGGTCGCGGGTCGCGGTCCCGTCGCGGGCGACCGTGTAGAGGACGGGCACGTCGAGCTGCGCGTCGTCGGCCCCGAGGTCGATCAGCAGGTCGAAGGTCTCGTTGACGACCTCGTCGATGCGGGCGTCCGGCCGGTCGATCTTGTTGACGACCACGACCACCGGTAGGCGGCGCTCGAGCGCCTTGCGCAGCACGAAGCGGGTCTGGGGCAGCGGGCCCTCGGAGGCATCGACGAGCAGCAGGGCCGCGTCGACCATCGCGAGCGCCCGCTCGACCTCGCCGCCGAAGTCGGCGTGGCCGGGCGTGTCGACGACGTTCACCGTGATGGTGCCGCCGGCGCCATCGGGGATGGCGATGGAGGTGTTCTTCGCGAGGATGGTGATGCCGCGCTCGCGCTCGAGGTCGCCGGAGTCCATGACCCGCTCGGCGCCCTCATCGGCGGCGCGAAGGCCCCCGGTCTGGCGGAGCATCGCGTCGACGAGGGTCGTCTTGCCGTGGTCGACGTGGGCGATGATGGCGACGTCGCGCAGGTCGTCGCGGGTGACCAGCGCGCTCATCGCAGCCCCTCCCACTCCTCGAGCAGCAGCTCGTGGAGCTCGAACTCCTCGGGGCGATACGCCCGAAGGTTCGCCCGTGCGAGCTCGGAGAGCCCGGCGGGGGCACCCGTGCTCACCCGGACCGTCGGGACGAGGTCGCGCAGCGCCTGCACGTCCGCGCCGGGGCCGAGGTCGAAGAAGCGCTCGATGTGGCCGGGGAACTCCTCCATCGGGCAGAAGAACCGGTAGCGGGCGCGCTCGCGCTGGAAGGTGGCGGCGTCCCCGAGGTAGTGGACGTGGTCGCGGCGCAGGTGGTAGATGGCTCGCATCGCGAACAGGGCGGCGCTCCGGACACCCTCGTCGTCCGACGAGAGCCCCTCGAAGCACGCGTTCGGGGTCGAGAACCATCCGAAGGCCGCGGCCTCGCCGTCCGACCAGACCTGCACGCCGGGACGGGCCGTCGGGCGCCCCTGACGGAGCCGCTCCAGGAAGCCCGAGGCGTAGCGCTCCGCCGGGTCGCGGAACACGAAGGTGCGCTCGGCCCGGGCGAACCCCGGGTCGCGAAGCAGCTCGGGAACCTCGTAGTGGTGGAGCTTGATGGGCGCCCGGCGGATGCGGAGGCGCTCGAGGACCGCCGGATCGGTGTCGTCCGAGAGGTGGTGGAGCAGGTGCTGGAGCGCGGTCCCGGCCGTCTTGCCGATGTGGATGTGGAGGATCGGCTGGTCGTTCAGGCGCACGAGCACGCGCCGGGCGATGCGCTGGCGGGTGCGGCGACGCCAGCCACCCGGGGCACGTCGGAGCTCGGCGGTGAGCCGATCGGCCGGGCGCGCGCGCATCGAGGGAGCCGTCCGTTGCGGAGGTGGGAGGGCGGCCGCGACCGCAGGCGCCGTGACCGAGGCTAGTGGCCGGCACCGGCCCGTCCGAGCGGGCCCCCGGCCACCCGCCCGCGGGTCCGCCCCTCGACGAACGAGGGCCCCGGACGGTCTCCCGTCGGGGCCCTCGTCGACTGCCGTGGTAGCGGGGGCAGGATTTGAACCTGCGACCTCCGGGTTATGAGCCCGGCGAGCTGACCGAGCTGCTCCACCCCGCGGCGTGGGATGAAGGGTAGCGGCTCACCGAGGGCCCGCAACCTGCCGCCGGAGCTGCGAGCCGCACCCCTCGCGCGCTAGTCGCGCCGGAAGGTCGCGCCCTCGAGCAGCGCCTCGTCGCCGGTGCCGTCCCCGGTGCCGGCCTCCGGGTCGGTGCCGTCGCCGGTACCAGCGTCGGGCGGCAGCAGCGTCCCGCCCTGCAGCTCCGCGATGCGTTCGAGCAGGCGGCGGGCCGCAGCGATCTCGCGCTGGTAGGCGGCGAGGTCGCCCTCGCGCAGCGCCTCGTCGGCCCGGCCGAAGGCCTCGAGCGCCTGGCGTACGAGCTCCTCGGGGACCTCGACGGTCGGGCCGCCGGGCACGCCGCCCTCCGTGGCGCCGTCCTCGCCCTCGCCGATGCCGTCGCCGAGCGAGTCGGGCACGCTCGTGCCGAGCAGCTGCGCGAGCGCGCCGGAGAGCGTGCGGTCGAACGCCGTCTGCACGCCCATCACGACGGCGACGCGGGCGAGCTCGGGGATTCGGGCCTGCGGGTTCTGTAGGAACAGCGGCTGCACGTAGAGGATCGAGTCCGCGATCGGCAGCACCTGCAGGTTGCCGCGGATGACGTTCGAGCCCTCGCGCGATCGCAGCGTGATGTAGGCGGAGATCTCGTCGTCCTGCTCGATGCGGGCCTGCGCCTGCAGCGGTCCGAGCACCTGCTGGTCGGACGGGAAGCGCACGGCGAAGAGGTCCCCGAGCCGCTCGGCGTCGGAGCGTCCGGCGAGCCAGGCGACCATGTTCGGTCGCTCCCGTGCGAGGTAGGGCTGGATGAGGACGAACTCCTCCGTCGACGCGCCCGGCAGTCGCATCAGCAGGTAGGAGGGCGCGAGCGGGCGGGAGGTCGTGCCGCCGAGCTCGCTCGCCCCCTGGTTGGCGGCGAAGGCGGGGTCCGTCGGGATCTCCCACTCGTCGGCGCGGTTGTAGAAGGCCTCGGCGGTGGGGATGTGGTAGCGCGTGAACAGCTGCGACTGGAGCCGGAAGAGGTCCTGCGGGTAGCGGAAGTGCTGCGCGAGCGACACGGGCGCCTCGGAGAGCGGCCGCACGAGGCCCGGGAACGCCGCCGACCACGCGTCGATCAGCGGGTCGTCGTCGCCCACGCGGTAGAGGGTGACCTTCCCGTCGTAGGCATCGACGGTGGCCTTGACCGAGTTCCGTACATAGTTGACGATGCGGGGCCCGTCGGCGACCTCGAGGACCTGGCGCTCCGAGTAGGGGTAGGCGTCCGAGGTGGTGTAGGCGTCGAGGATCCACACGATGCGCCCGTCGAGCACCACCGGGTAGGGCGAGGCGTCGATCTCGAGGAACGGGGCGACCTTGCGCGCGCGCTCGGTGACCGAGCGCGCGTGGATGATGCGCGAGTCCTCCGTGAGGAGGTTCGTCAGCACGAGGTTGTAGTCGCCGAAGCGCAACGCGTAGGCGAGCCGGCGACCGATCGAGTCGATCGGCACGCCCCCGAGCCCGGCGTAGGTCGTCGTGACCTGCTCCTGGGTCCGGGGATCCTCGTAGTCGAGCTCGTCGGCGAGCGTGCGCACGAGCGAGAACGGCGGCGCGGCGAACTCCCCGAAGTACACGCCCGGCTGCTCGACCGGCACGACCTCCTCGACCCCGGTCGGCGGGATGTTCGAGGCGAGGAAGACCGGCTGGCCCTCGCTGTTGGCGGTGTTGACCTGAGAGGCGACGATGCCGAAGCCGTGCGTGTAGGTCAGGTGCCGGTTCTGCCACGTGTCGGCCTGCTCGGGCAGGGCCGAGAGCTCGCGCGTCGCGATCATGACCTGGCGCAGCTCGCCGTCGATGGTGTAGCGGTCGATCGCGACCTCGTTGAACTCGTAGTACGGCCGCAGGGACTGCAGCTCTGAGTAGGTCGTGGAGAGGACGTCGGGGTCCCACAGCCGCACGTTCGCGAGCGTGACGTCGTTCTCGCTGACGTCGGCCGCATCGAGGTCGTTCGCGATCGAGAACGGTCGCAGCTCCACCGCGTCGAGCCCGTAGGCCGCGCGCGTCGCGGCGAGGTTGCGCTCGATGAACGGCGCCTCCCGGTCGAGCTCCTGCGGGTCGACGCGGAAGCGCTGGATCGCTGCGGGGTAGGCGCCCTGGAGCACGAGCGAGGCGACGATGAGCAGCGCGATCGCCGAGCCTGGCAGCAGCAGGCTCCGGCGGCGGAGCGAGACGGCGAGCAGCACGATCGCGACGACGGAGACCCCGATGAGGAGGTTCAGCGCCGGGAGCTCGGCGTTGATGTCCGTGAACGACGCACCGGTGACGGTGCCGCGCGCGGAGTAGTTGAGCTCGAAGCGCGACAGCCAGTAGCCCCAGGCGCGAAGGCCGAGGATGACCGCGAGCAGCGCCGAGAGGTGCACGCGCACCGACGGCAGCGCCCGCTCGGCGAGCGGTCCGTCGGCCCGGATGCCGCCGAGCAGGTAGTGGGCGCCGGCGGAGAGCAGGGTCGTGAGCACCACCGCCGAGAGCAGCCAGGCCTGCACGAGCCGCCACCACGGCAGTTCGAAGAGCCAGAACGCGAGGTCGCGGGAGAACTGCGGGTCCGTGACCCCGACCGCGCTCCCGTTCGACCACAGCAGGTAGGTCTCCCACTGCGCCCCGAGCGCCAGCCCCGAGGTCAGGCCGACCGCGACCGCGACCGCGGCGATGGCCCAGGGCAGCAGCGGGTCGAGGGCCTCGCGCAGGCGCTGGACCTGGGCCTGCTGGGGGGTCAGGGGGACGATGAAGGGCCGCAGCCGACGGGCGATCATGAGGTTCACGGCGACGAGGGCGACCATCAGCAGCGTGCCGGTGCCCGCGAGTAGCACCCGCGTGGAGAGGAGCGTGACGAAGACCTGCCGGACCCCACGCTCCTCGAACCACCACAGGTCGGTCAGGAGCACGGCGACGCGGTTGGCGCTGAAGAACACCACGAGCAGCGCGACGATGACGACGGCGCCCAACCGACGTCGGATCAGGTCTCCCACGGCATCTCCCGGCTCTGCCGCGGTGGCGCTCGGATGCGGCGTCGGTCCTCGAGGGTACCGGGGCCGGTCG
>JBEAQO010000046.1:0-3233 GCA_041163825.1 Actinomycetota bacterium
CCGGCCGGTCCGCCAGCACCTGCGACGTCAGGAACGAGGTCAGTCCGGTCGCCAGCACGATCAGGACCACGCCACTGACGATCTGGTCGGCCTCGTAGCGGATCGTGAGCAGCGCCAGCAGCAGGCCGATGAGCATCCCGGCCGCGATCCCCCCGGCGAGCCCCCACCACGCCGAGGCGAGGACCGATCCGACCACCGCCGCGGCGAAGGCCCCCGCGAGGAACTGGCCCTCGATGGCGATGTTGATGACGCCGGACCGTTCGCACAGCACGCCGGAGAGCGCCCCGAGCGAGATGGGGACGGCAGCGAACAGGGTCCCTCGGAGGATGGCGATCAACGAGAGGTTGCCGTCGGCCGCGGACCAGACCAACAGTGCGACGACGAAGAGGAGCGCCGACACGCCCCCGACGGCCGTGGCGCGATCGCCGAAGCCCCGCAGGAGCTGGAACAGCGCGAGCACCGCGACGAGCGCTGCGAGGATGCCGACGCTGGTGCCGACGTCGAGGACGAGGTCCGGCAGCACCACGGCGCCGCCGCGGGCGTCGTTGAGGGCGAACGTCGCCGTGAGATCGCCACGCCCGCGCACGAAGACGCCGAGCATGACGACGACGAGGAGGGCGGAGAAGGCCGCGAAGCGCCGGTCCTTGGAGGTCGGGCCCGGCCGCGCGGGAACGGGCGTGACGGTGCTCGTGGTGCTCGTGGTGCTCGTGGTGCTCATCCGCCCCACCCCTTCGAGATGCGCGCCCCGTCGGCACCCTCGGCCCGCACGCGGTAGATCGCACGGACGAGTCCGGGGGCGGCGATGAACACGATGATGAGGGACTGGATCACGACCACCAGGTCGAGCGAGGTGCCCGTCTCGGCCTGCATCGCGCGCGCGCCGGCCTTGAACGCGCCCAGGAGGAGGCCGGCGGCGATGCTGCCACCGATGCCGCCGCGACCGAGCAGTGCCACCGTGATGCCGTCGAAGCCGAGGCCGGCGGAGAAGCCCGGGCTGATGCGCCCCTGGACCCCGAGCACCACCGCGGCCCCGGCGAGACCACCGAAGGCCCCCGCGGTGGACATCGCCACCACGATGGCCCGGGCGGCATCCATCCCGGCCGCCGTCGCCGCGCTCGGGTTCGCGCCGACGGCGTTGAGCTCGAAGCCGGTGGTCGAGCGTTCGATGAACCAGTAGGCGAGGAGCGCCACCGCCAGCGCCAGCACGATGCCGATGTCGACGCGAAGGCTCCCCGACGGCCGGGGCAGGCGCGCGCTGTCGAGCACGTCGCGGGAGATCGGGTCGGTCCGGTCCGGCTTCTGGAACGCCTTCGTCGTCAGCAGCCACACGGTGACCGCGATCATCGTGTTGTTGAGCATGATGGTCGAGATGACCTCGTGAGCGCCGGTGCGCGCCTTGAGGAACCCGGGGAGCCATCCGATCAACGTCCCCCCGGCGAGCCCGGCGACGATCGCGAGCGGCAGGTGCACGACCAGCGGGAGTCCGGTGAGCGCGAAGCCCACGTAGCCGCCCGCGATGCCACCGGCGAGGACCTGGCTCTCCCCACCGATGTTGAACAGCCCGGCCCGCAGCGGGATCGCGACGGCGAGCCCGGTGAGGATGAGCGGGGTGGCGGCGACCAGGGTCTCCGAGATGGCCCCCGCGCCACCCAGGGAGCCGGCGAGGAGCGCGCCGTACGCGCCGGTGACGGCGGCGAGCGGCGCCTCGTCCGAGGACAGGACGAGGATCACGCTCCCGATCAGGACCGCGGAGAGGACCGCGAGCAACGTCGTGCGAAGGCTCGCGCCCGTGATGCTCGCGGCGAGACGCTGGCCGACGGTGGCGCCGTACAGCCGGCCGGTCCGTTCCGGTGCCTCGGTGGCGAGCGAACGGTCGTCGGAGTCGATCGGTCCGACGGGCCCGGGTCCCTCGGCGCTCATCGTGCCCGCTCCATCGCGACCTCCGGCGGGACGCCGGCCATCATCAGCCCGATCACGTCCTTGGACAACGGCATCGGGAAGGGACCGACCAGGCGGCCGGCGAACATCACCGCCACACGGTCGGCGAGCGCTAGGACCTCGTCCAGCTCCGACGAGACGATCAGCACCCCGGCGCCCTGATCGCGCTTGGCGACGAGCCGTGCATGGATGTACTCGATCGACCCCACATCGACCCCTCGGGTCGGCTGCGCCGCGACCATCAGGTCGATCGGACGGTCGAACTCCCGTGCCACGATCACCTTCTGCTGGTTGCCGCCGCTCAGCGCCCCGGCGGTGGTGAACACCGACGGCGTTCGGATGTCGTACTCGTCGACGACCCGCTCGGCATGGTCGATGACGGCCCGGAACCGGATGCTCCGGCCGTCCGCGAACTCCGGGGCGTCCCACTGGTTGAGCGCGAGGTTCTCCGCGACCGTGAAGTCGCCGATGAGCCCATGGAGGTTGCGATCCTCCGGGATGTGGCCGACCCCCGTCCGCAGCAGCTCCTTGCGTGGGACCCCGACGATCGATCGCCCCTCGATCTCGATGTCGCCACCCGCGATGGGCCGGAGGCCCGTGAGCGCCTCCACCAGCGCCGTCTGACCGTTGCCCTCGACCCCGGCGATGGCCACGATCTCCCCGCGCCGCACCTCGAGGTCGACGTGGTCGACGACGACCGCGTCCGTCGGCGAGGTGACCACCAGGTCGGAGACGCGACAGACGACCTCCCCCGGGTGCGCCGTTCCCTTGTCGACGCGCAGCACGACCGGCCGACCGACCATCATGTTCGCGAGCTGCTGCTCATCGGCATCACGGGCGTCGACCGTGCCGACGGTGCGCCCGCGACGCAGGACCGTGATGCGGTCCGCGATGGCGCGGTGCTCACGGAGCTTGTGGGAGATGAAGATCACCGAGCGCCCCGCCTCGGTCAGCGCGCGGATGGACGCGAACAGCCCCTCGGCCTCCTGCGGCGTGAGCACGGCCGTCGGCTCGTCGAGGATCAGGAGGCGCGCGTCCCGATAGAGCGCCTTGAGGATCTCCACCCGTTGCTGGAGGCCGACCGGCAGGTCCTCCACGAGCGCGTCGGCGTCGACCGGCAGTCCATAGCGCTCGGCCACCTCGTGGACGGCAGCCCGGGCCGCGGCGCGGTCGAACCGCCGGAAACGGTCGAGCGGCTCCGCGCCGAGCAGGATGTTCTCGGCCACCGTGAAGACCGGCACGAGCATGAAGTGCTGGTGGACCATGCCGATGCCGGCAGCGATCGCGTCGGCGGG
>JBEAQO010000047.1:0-3403 GCA_041163825.1 Actinomycetota bacterium
CCGACACGCCCGACCTCGCCGAGGGCGAGTGGGGCATCCGAGTCGTAGCCCATCTGCGTCGGCAGGTCGAAGGCGACCGAGAGCCCGCTCGTGCCCTGCTCGAGCAGGTACCGATACCGACGGTTCGACTCCTCGGCGCTGGAGTACCCGGCGTACTGTCGCATCGTCCAGGGGCGATCGCGGTACATCCCGGGATGGATGCCCCGCGTGAAGGGGTAGCTGCCCGGCTCGCCGACGCGCGCATCGAGGTCGGGCGCGACGTCGTCGGGACCGTAGACGGAGCGGATCGGCCACCCACTGGCGGAGCGGCGCTCCTCGCCCGCCATGTCCCCACCTCGCTCGGGTGGCGCCCTCAGGCGCTGCGCCGGTCGTGCACGAGCGCCTTGCGGTAGTCGCGGTTCATCATCGCGATGAAGTCGATGGAGATGCCCTTCGGACAGGCTGCCTCGCACTCCCCGTAGTTCGTGCAGGAGCCGAAGTGCTCCTCCATGACCTCGACCATGGCCAGCGTCCGATGCGAGCGCTCCGCCTGACCCTGGGGCAGCAGGTTGAGGTGCGCGAGCTTCGCGGACGTGAACAGCTGCGCCGCTCCGTTGGGGCAGGCGGCGACGCACGCACCGCATCCGATGCAGGCCGCGGCGTCCATCGCGAGGTCCGCGGTCTCCTTCGCGATCGGGATGAGGTTGGCGTCGGGCGCCGACCCGGTGTCGACCGTGACGTACCCACCCGCCTCGATGATGCGGTCGAAGGCGGAGCGGTCGACGACGAGGTCCTTCACGATGGGGAACCCGGCCGAGCGCCACGGCTCGATGACGATCTCGTCGCCATCGGAGAACGAGCGCAGGTGCAGCTGGCAGGTCGCGGTGCCCAGCTGCGGCCCGTGGGCCTGGCCGTCGATCATGAGCCCGCAGGTGCCGCAGATCCCCTCGCGGCAGTCGTGCATGAACTCGATCGGCTCCTCCCCCTGCGCGAGCAGCCGCTCGTTGACGATGTCGAGCATCTCGAGGAAGGACGAGTCCTCGGAGACGTCGGTCGCCTCGTAGGTCTCGAAGCGTCCCGGGGCATCGGGTCCGGCCTGTCGCCAGACGCGCAGCGTCAGGTTCACTTGTAGCTCCTCTGTGCGAGTTCGACGGCCTCGAACTCGAGCTGCTCGCGGTTCTCGACCGGTGCGCTCGGATCGCCCGACCACTCCCACGCGGTGACGTGGGTGAAGTTCGCGTCGTCGCGCTTCGCCTCACCGTCCTCGGTCTGGTGCTCCTCACGGAAGTGCCCGCCGCAGGACTCCTCGCGCACGAGCGCATCGCGGCACATCAGCTCGGCGAGCTCGAAGAAGTCGTCGACGCGTTGCGCCTTCTCGAGCGAGGAGTTGAGCGAGTCGGCGGAGCCCGGGACGCGGACGTCGCGACGGAACTCCTCACGCAGCGCCGCGATGTCGGCGGCGGCTCCTGCCAGCCCCTCCGCGGTGCGGCTCATCCCGCAGTGGTCCCAGACGAGCCGCCCGAGCTCGCGGTGGAACCAGTCGACGGAGCGCGTGCCGCGCGTGCCGAGGAACCGGTCGATCGTGCCACGGACCTCCTCCTCGGTCGCCGCGAACTCGGGCGCCGAGGTGTCCACCTTGGGCTGTCCGAGCATCGGCGCCAGGTAGTCGCCGATGGTCGACGGGAGCACGAAGTAGCCGTCCGCGAGTCCCTGCATCAGCGCCGAGGCACCGAGGCGGTTCGCGCCATGGTCGGAGAAGTTCGCCTCGCCGATCGCGAAGAGCCCCGGGATCGTCGTCTGCAGGTCGTAGTCGACCCACAGCCCGCCCATCGTGTAGTGCGGTGCGGGGTAGATGCGCATCGGCACGGTGAAGGGGTCCTCGCCGGTGATGCGCTCGTACATCTCGAAGAGGTTGTCGTAGCGGTCGGCGATGACATCGCGACCCAGACGCGCGATGGCCTCCGAGAAGTCGAGGTAGACGCCGTTCCTGAGGGGTCCCACCCCATGGCCGGCATCCACCCGCTCCTTGGCCGCACGCGAGGAGATGTCCCGTGGCGCGAGGTTCCCGTACGAGGGGTAGCGCCGCTCGAGGTAGTAGTCGCGCTCCGTCTCCGGGATGGCACCGGCCGCACGGTCGTCCCCGGCGGCCAGTGGCACCCAGATGCGCCCGTCGTTGCGCAGCGACTCGGACATGAGGGTCAGCTTCGACTGGAACTCGTCGTTCGACGGGATCGCGGTCGGGTGGATCTGCGTGTAGCACGGGTTGGCGAACATCGCGCCGCGACGGTGCGCCCGCCAGATCGCGGTGGCGTTGCACGCCATGGCGTTCGTCGAGAGGTAGTAGACGTTGGAGTAGCCGCCGGTCGCGAGCACGACCGCGTGGGCGGAGTGCGAGCGGATCTCGCCGCTGACGAGGTCACGCACGACGATGCCGACCGCGCGACCATCGACGACGACGAGGTCGAGCATCTCGGTCCTGGTATGGAGCTCGACGGTCCCGGCGCTGACCTGTCGCGCGAGCGCCTGGTAGGCGCCGAGCAGGAGCTGCTGGCCGGTCTGGCCCCGGGCATAGAACGTCCGGCTGACCTGGGCCCCGCCGAACGAGCGGTTGTCGAGGAGCCCCCCGTACTCGCGCGCGAAGGGCACGCCCTGCGCGACGCACTGGTCGATGATGTTGTTCGAGACCTGCGCGAGCCGGTAGACGTTCGCCTCGCGCGAGCGGAAGTCCCCGCCCTTGATGGTGTCGTAGAACAGGCGCTGGATCGAGTCCCCGTCGCCGTGGTAGTTCTTCGCCGCGTTGATGCCCCCCTGCGCAGCGATCGAGTGCGCACGGCGCGGGGAGTCGTGGAACGTGAAGGCCTTGACCCGGTAGCCGAGCTCGCCGAGGGTCGCCGCCGCCGAGGCGCCCGCGAGGCCCGTCCCGACGACGATGACCTCGAACCGGCGCTTGTTGCCGGGCGCGACGAGCCGCATCGAGAACCGATGCTGGTCCCACTTCTCCTCGAGGGGCCCCTCGGGGACCCTCGCGTCGAGCACCGTCATGTTCGGCTCCCGCGTCGGGTGGTTGCCGTCGTCAGGCGATGAGCCCGAGCTGGACGGCGATCGGGAAGGACAGGTTGCCGCCGACGACCACGACCGAGAAGGCGACGGCGAGCGTTCGGCGGATGCGGTCGAGCCGGTCGCTGGACCAGCCCATCGACTGGAACAGGCTCCAGACGCCGTGGTAGAGGTGCGCGCCGAGCGCAAGGTTCGCGACCAGGTAGAAGCCGGCCACCGCCGGGGCGGAGAAGCTCGCGACGACCCGCTCGTAGGGCGTGCCGTCCGGCATCGGGTTCACCCAGCCCAGCGTGATGTCCGCCAGGTGGTAGGCGATGAAGAGCAGGACGATGACACCGGTCCAGCGCATGGTGCGCGCCGCGAAGTC
>JBEAQO010000048.1:0-9402 GCA_041163825.1 Actinomycetota bacterium
GCATCGAGCTGCGCCGTCGGGTCGATGCGCACCCCCCGCGCATCCGCAGGGACGTCGTCGAGCGTCGGCCAGGCGAGCCGGCCCTCGAGCGCGAGCCGATGCCCGTCGAGGAACCGCGAACAGGTCCCGAGGTCGGTCCACGTGCCCGAGGCCACCCAGCCCTCCACGTGGTCCCCGCGCGCGACCAGCGTCGGGAACACGTCGAGCTCGAAGCTCAGTGGACCCGGCGGGAACGAGGCCAGCGCCTCGGGCTCGAGCACGTAGGTCCCGGCGTTGACCGCACGCTGGTCCGGCAGGCTCCCGGGCACCGGCTTCTCGACGAAGTCGACGATCCGCGAACCGTCCCGGACGCACACGCCGAAGGTGGACGTGTCCTCGACCTCGATCAGGGTGAGCGTCGCGCTCGCGCCCGTGCGCCGATGGGCATCGACGCCCCCGACCGGGTCGATGTCCGTCAGCACGTCACCGTTGAGGACGAGGAAGGTGCCGTCCACGCGCTCGAGCGCCGCGCGCACCCCTCCGGCCGTCCCGAGCGGTTCCTCCTCGGGCACCACCTCCAGCGTGACCCCATGGAGCGCCGAGCGCCCGGGGAGCGCGGCGAAGGGCGCCTCGTCACGACCGACGAGCAGCAGCACCCGGTCGATGCCGGAGCCCGCGAGCACGCGCACGAGTCCGTCGAGGAACGGCGCACCGCAGAAGGGCAGCATGGGCTTGGGGATCGACGCCGTGAGCGGGAGCAGCCGCGTCCCGGCCCCTCCCGCGAGCACCATCGCGACGCGGGGCTCAGCCATCCCGTCCCCCCACGAGCACCTCACCGGTCGAGCTCTGCGTCGAGCGCCGACGTGCCGTGAGCGTCCCCGTGACGAGCACCCACAGGACGAGTCCCGGCAGCAGCACGAGGAGCACCAGCGGTCCACCCGGCAGGTGTCGGACGACGTAGCGCGCGATGCCTCGGGCGTGACGGAGGCGCGAGCGCCACGGACGCTGCGACGTCGAAGCACCGACCCGGTGGACGACCTCGGCGGCGGGCTCGTAGACGATGCGCCAGCCGGCTCGTCGCAGCCTCACCGCGAGATCGAGGTCCTCCACGTAGAGGCGGTAGGCGTCGTCGAACCCTCCGACCGACTCCAGCGCGGCCCGATCGAGGGCGAGCGCGCATCCCGAGAGGAACCCGACGTCCCGGGCGAGCGTCGGGTCCTCGTCGAGCGCTCGGTAGCGGCGCGTGAAGCGGTTGCGCGGGGCCCACCACCCGAGCGCGGCGTGGCCGATCGCCGTGATGGGGTCAGGGACGCGGCGAGCGGACGCCTGCGGCGTGCCGTCCGGGTAGCGCACGCGGGGACCCGCGGCCGCGACGCGCGGGTGCAGCCGGACGCGGCGTCCGAGTGCACCGAGCGAGCCCGGTCGCACCCGGACGTCGGCGTTGAGGACGACGACGACCGGTGCCGTCGTCGCAGCGATGCCGGCGTTCGCGGCCGCCGCGAAGCCGACGTCGCCGAGCGCGATGGTCGTGACGTCGGGCCGCGCCGCGCGGACGGCATCGATCGTCCCGTCGCGCGAGCCGGCATCGACGACGACGATGTCGTCGGCCTCGTCGGCCCCGACCGACCCCAGGCACCCGAGGACCTCGTCCCGGGTGTCCCGGGTCACGATGACGACCGCGACCCGCTCGTCGTCAGCCACGGGCGCCCCCCGCCCCCTCCTCCGCGCCGAGCTCGGCCAGGAGCCTCACCAGCCCGTCGCGCCAGTGCGGCAGCGGTGGCACGCCGCTGGCCCGGGCATGGGTCGTGTCGAGCACCGACCACGCCGGACGACGGGCCGCACGCGTGAGGGCGGAGGAGGACTGCCGATCGAGCTCGACGTCCAGCCGCGACTCCTCGATGATGGCCGTCGCCAGGTCGAACCACGAGCACGCCCCCCCGTTCGCGAGGTGGACCGTGCCGTAGCGGCCGGACACCGCGAGCGCCCGCACGGCGGCGGCGAGGTCGCGGGTCGTGGTCGGTGACCCGATCTGATCGTCGACGACGCGCAGTGGTCGGCCCTCGCGCGCCGCGTCCCGGATCGTGCGAACGAAGTTGCGACCACGGGCGCCCGACAGCCAGGAGGTCCGGACGATGTGATGATGCTCGAGCGTCGAGCGCACGAGCTGCTCGCCGGCGAGCTTCGAGCGGCCGTAGACGCCCAGCGGACCCGTCGGGTCCCACTCGTCGAAGCCCCGCGGGCCCCCGTCGGGCCCCACGGGGGCGACGCCATCGAAGACGTAGTCCGTCGAGAAGGTGACGAGCGTCGCCGCACGCCGCGCGCAGGCGCGGGCCAGCCACCACGGCCCGAGCGCGTTGCTCGCGTGTGCCCGCTCGGGATCGCGCTCGCAGCCGTCGACGTCGGTCCACGCGGCGGCGTTGAGCACGAGGTCGGGTGCGAGGACCTCGATGGCGGCGGTGACCGCTGCCTCGTCGGTGATGTCGAGGTCGCGATGGACGAGCGCCGTCACGTCGTGGTCGTCGAACGCGTCGACCAGGTCCAGGCCGAGCTGCCCGCCCGCCCCGGTGATGAGGACCCTCATCCGACGACCCCGCGGCGCGCTGCTGCCCCACCCGCCTTGAGCGGACGCCACCAGTCCTCGTGCTCGCGGTACCAGGCGATGGTGCGATCGAGCGCCTCGTCGAACTCGAGGCTCGGGGACCACCCGAGCGCTCTGATGCGGGTCGTGTCCACCGAGTAGCGCAGGTCATGCCCCGGGCGGTCGGCGACCCGTCGGATGCGCTCCTCACCGACCCCGAAGCGCTCGAGGAGCCGCAGGGTGAGCTCGAGGTTGGTCATCTCGTTGCCCGCACCGACGTTGAGGACGCTCCCCGGCTCCGCCTCGGTCAGCACGAGCCACTGGGCGGCGCAGTTGTCGGACACGTGGGTCCAGTCGCGCACGTTGCGTCCGTCACCGTAGAGCGGCACCTGCTCGCCGTCGATCAGGTTGGTGACGAACAGCGGGATGACCTTCTCCGGGAAGTGGAAGGGGCCGAAGTTGTTGGCGGTGCGCGTCACGCTGATCGGGTAGCCGTAGGTGACGGCGTAGGAGTGCGCGAGCAGGTCGGCACCGGCCTTCGAGGCCGAGTAGGGGCTGTTCGGCCGGAGCGCGTCGTCCTCACGGAACGACCCCGGCTCCTCGATGGACCCGTAGACCTCGTCCGTCGAGATGTGCAGCACGCGCGGGACCTCGGCGCGACGACAGGCCTCGAACACGACGCCCGCACCGACGACGTTGGTGTCGAGGAACGCCGCCGGCCCCTCGATCGACCGGTCCACGTGGGACTCGGCGGCGAAGTTGACGACGGCATCCGCGTCCGCCACCAGCCGCGCCACGAGCTCCGCGTCACGGATGTCGCCGTGGACGAACGCGTAGCGGGCGTCGTCGGCGACATCGGCCAGCGAGGCCGGGTTGCCCGCGTAGGTCAGCGCGTCGAGGTTCGTGACGCGGACGTCGGAGGTGGTCGAGAGCACGTGGCGGACGAAGTTGGAGCCGATGAACCCGGCCCCGCCGGTGACGAGCAGCCTCACCACGATCCTCCCGCGACCTCGACCTCCGCGTGGTCACCGAGGAGCAGTCGGTGCGCGGCCGGTCGGCGCTCGGTCCGGGTCACGGAGACGTCCCGGCCGAGCAGCGACCCCTCGAGCCGGCCCGCGTCCCGGATGGTGCAGCGCTCCATCAGCACCGAGTACTCGACCTCGCAGCGCTCGAGCCGGCAGTCCGCTGCGATCGAGGTGAACGGTCCGACGAACACGTCCTCGAGGTGCACGCCGGGCCCGATCACCGCCGGACCGCGCACGACCGTCCGGACGAGCCGGGCGCCCGCCTCGACCACGACCTCGCCGGCGAGCGTCGAGTCCGCATCGACCTCGCCGTCGATGCGCCCCGTCAGGCTCGAGAGCACGATCCGGTTCGCGTCGAGCAGTTCGTCCTTCTTGCCCGTATCGAGCCACCAGCCCTCGACCTCGGTCGCACGCACGGTGCGCCCGTCCTCGACGAGCCGCTGGATCGCGTCGGTGATCTCGAGCTCGCCCCGCCACGAGGGCTCGATCCTCCGCGCCGCATCATGGATCGCGGGCGTGAAGAGGTAGACGCCGACGAGCGCGAGGTCCGAGGGCGGGTCGGCCGGCTTCTCGACCAGCCGCACGATGCCGCCGTCGGCATCGAGCTCGGCGATGCCGAAGCGATGTGGGTCCGGAACGCGCTTGAGCAGCAGCTGCGCGTCGGGGGCGTCGCGACGGAAGGCATCGACGAGCCCGGCGATGCCACCCTCGATCAGGTTGTCACCCAGGAACATCACGAAGTCGTCGTCGCCGAGGAAGGACTCGGCCGTCAGCACCGCGTGCGCGAGCCCGAGCGGCGCCTCCTGCCGCAGGTAGGTCGCTCGGATCCCGAGCCCCGAGCCGTCGCCGACGGCCGCCTCGATCTCCGCGGCGGTGTCCCCGACGATGATGCCGACGTCGGTGATGCCGGCCTCGCGGATCTGCTCGAGGCCGTAGAAGAGGATCGGCTTGTTGGCGACCGGGACCAGCTGCTTGGCGCTGGTGTGGGTGATGGGCCGCAGGCGCGACCCGGACCCGCCGGCGAGCACGAGCGCCTTCATGGTGCTCCTCCGGTCCGCCTCGTCACGCTGCTCACCGCGCAGCGTCGTCACCGACCGCCACCGCGACCTGGATGCCCTCCGGCAGGACCACGTTCGCCGGGAGCGGCAGCACGTCGGCCCCGAGGGTCGCCGCCACGTAGCCCGCAGCGACCTCGGCCCCGGGGGCGTGGTGCACGGTAGTCGTCGCACCGGCATCGAGGGACGCGGGGCCCGTCCCACCGGGCTCGACGCGGAACCCGGCGAAGCGCAGGGTGCTGAGGACGATCTGGGACTCGATGCCACGCCCCCCGGAGAGGACCTGCACCCCGAGGGTGCGGCGCTCCTCGGCGGTCCCCCGGTCGAGCGGAGACACACCGGCCCGCAGGTCCCGGACCAGGGCGCGGGCCCCCGGGCCGTAGGGGACGACGTACCACACGCCCTCGTAGCGCTGCGGATAGGAGGGGAGCGTGACCATCGGGACGCCGTCGCGGACGACCCCGACGAGCTCGAGCGCGACCGCACGCATCTGCTCGAGGGTCAGGCCGTCGTCCGTCGTGACGTTGCGGCTCCCGTCCTCGACGAGCTGCGCGACACGTCGCGGGTCGGAGAGGGTCCGTGCGGAGGTCGCCTCACTGAGCACCGCGCGCAGGAAGCGCTGCTGCCGCTCGATGCGCTCGAAGTCGCCGCGGGCGCCCTGGCGGGATCGGACGAAGGCCAGCGCCTCGGCGGGCCCGAGGTCCTGGCAGCCCTCGGCGAAGTCCGCGCCGCTCTTCGGGTCGACGAGCGCCTGCTGGAAGCACAGCCGAACGGTCCCGAGCGTGCGGACGATCTCGATGAACCCGTCGAGCGAGACCTCGATGAAGTGGTTGGTGGTCAACCCCGTCGAGCGCTCGACCGCCTCGACGAGCGACTCCGGTCCCCCGGCGAAGTTGTCGGCGAGCTTCGAGAGGCGCCCCTCGTCGTCGACGACGAGCAGGTCACGGGGCAGGCTCACGAGGGTGACGTTGCGACGGTCCTCGGAGATCGCCGCGTAGATGATGACGTCGCTGCGGCGGCCGGTGAAGGTGCCGAGCCGGTAGCGCTGGCGCTCCTCGTCCGTGAGCCCGCTGCGATCGTCGGAGCCGACGACGAGGAAGGTGCGTGCGTCCGACGTCGGGGCGACGAGACTCGAGACGCTCACTCGACGCAGGTTCGCGTCCGCGCGCTGCACGAAGGTGACGCCGCTGGTCACCGCGACCACGGAGGTGAGCAGCAGGACCGCCGCGATCGACTCGATGCCGCGATGCAGGAGTCGGCGGGTGCGACCGAAGGCGGCCTCGGGGCCCCACGGGTCGGGCGCGGCGTCCATGGAGGCGCTCATCCGTCCTCGCCGGACCGGTCCGCGAGGTCGGTACCGAGCGTGACCTCGATGCCGACGACCTCCCCCTCCAACGTCGGCGTGCGCTCCCCCGGTTCGACGAGCGCGCCCTCGAGCGCCTCGGCGAGCAGCAGCGCCACCTGCTCGGCACGGTCGTCACCCGCCCGGTACCGGATGACGGTCCGGACCTCCTCGAAACCGGGCGCGTTGCCCGTCCCGGCGATCGCGAAGCCCTCGGCCGCGAGGTCCTCCGCGACGACCGCGGCGAGGCCATCGATGCCGGCACCGTTGAGGACCGCCACGTCGACCTCGCGCTTGAGCTCCGCCATGTCGAGCACGGGATCGATGCCCTCGAAGCCCTGCCCTTGCTGGAGGCGCTGGAAGCGCAGCATCGCCGCCTCGGCCAGGACGATGGAGCGGCCCGTCGACGGGTCGGCGACGACCGGTAGGACCTCGATGTCGAGCCGGACGGGTTCCGTGAGCGCGGCCGAGAGTCGGAGGAGCGGCGCGACCCGCAGCGGGACGTCCGTGACCGCCTGCGCATCGATGAGCCGGACGGCGCGGCGGGTCGCGATCGGGGACAGGGCGGTGTCCTGCAGGGTGAGCGCGCCGGAGACCGCCCGGACGACGTCGGTCGCCCGTCGGACGGCCTCCGTGGGATCCGGATCGACCTGCCATGCGCGCACCTCGTCGGGCGTCGGGGTCGTGCAGCCGAGGACGCCGCAGACCTCGAGGGGTCCGAGCGCACGGACGAGCCCGGGCAGCAGGTCGACGGAGAGCGCGATCGCGTGGTCGATGCGCACCTCGCTGTAGTCCATCAGCGCACGGACGACGAGGTCGATGCCGCCCTGTGCCTGGACCTCGTCGAGGGCCAGCTCGCCCGAGCCGTCGACGGTGACGACGAGCGAGCTCGGGACGACCAGCACGGCCGGGAGGTCCCGCCCGGCACCGACCTGCACGAGCAGGATCGGGCCCGCGAGCTCGGGCGGGCGTGGCCGTGTCTCGTCCATCGGTGCGGTCAGCGCGACGAGGACGGTCGTCGCGTCCTCCGGGGCTCGCGCACCGGTCGCGCCGAGCGAGAGGACATCGGGTCGCAGCGTCGAGACCTCGTCGCCGTCGAGGGCGAACCAGGTCGTCGCCCAGACCCAGACGAGCAGGAGCACCCACACGGTCGCGATGGCAGCGAGCGCAGCGAGCACCATCGCCAGCCACGGTGGCACCCGTCGACCGCGTCGACGCTCGCGCACGGCGAAGGTGGGACGAAGATCGGTCACGCGGCGGCCTCCGGCCGAGCACCGCACCCGCAGGCTGCCGGCCCGACGACCGACGAAGGTAGCATCGGGCCGTAGGGGCCCTCGGGGGCACGAACGGCCGCCCCCCGTCCGCAGCGACGGCCGCCCCACCGAGGAGCCGCGATGCGGATCGGGGCACGGCTGCCGAGCGATGGGGCGCCCACGGACGTCGCGACGGCGCTCGAGCGCGCCGCAGGGGCCCTCGGGATGCGCCCGGGCGTGGTGGTGCGGTCCCCGGAGGGCCGCAGCGAGCAGGGCATCGCCTCGCTCGCGAACTGGGCGTCCAAGATCGCCCACCTGCTGCGCGAGGACGGGGGGCTCTCGGTCGGGGACCCGCTGGGGCTCGACGCACCTCCGGGCTGGACGACGGCGAGCGCCTGCCTCGCCGCCTGGTGGCTCGGTCTCGTCATCGTCCCCGCGGCGGATGCGGAGGTGGTCGTGCGGCACGATCGGCGTCCTCCGACGCCCCATGCCCGCCTCGAGCTCATCGTCGGGGACGCCTTCGATGGGACGGCGGTCGGGTCCGACCCCGAGCTGGCCCTGACCTGGCGGGCACAGGTGCTTCCCGACCGACCGCCGCCCCCCGAGCGTGACGGGCGGCTGCGCGCCCTCGAGGTCGATGGCGGCCACGTCGACCAGGCGACGTTGCTCGCGGCGGCCCGGGCCGACGGTCGGGATCGGATCGGCCTGCTCACGACCCGCGATGCATCCGAGGCTCCGAGCGCCGCCGCCCTCGGCGCGCTGCTCGCGGCCGCGGTGCTCCGACCGCTCGTGACCGGCGCGACGACGGTCGTCGTGCTCGATGGTGGCGCGGTCGACGACGAGGGCGTCACGCGGTGGATGCGGCCCGACACGCTGCCCCCGCTCGACTGACGCCCTGCGCTCCGTCGTGCCGCTGCTCCTGCGTGCGGTGACGCACTACCCGACGAGCGACGAGGGCGTCACCGTCATCAGGTCCGTGCCGGCCGCGCGGATCGCCGGCGCGAGACCGTCGACGACGGGCACCACCTGCAGCGCGAAGAACCGCGTCGCAGCGAGCCACCCCTCGAGATGCTCCGCCTCGGCGCCATCGAGCCCGCCGGCGTCGAGCCGTCGACGCGCCGCGATGGCCCCACGGACGAGCAGTGCTCCGCCGATGACGGTCGCCAGCGCTCGCAGGTAGGGCGTCGCCGCCGCGAGCACGTCGACGGGCTCCCCCCGACGCTCGAGCAGGTGGGTCGTGAGCGCGCGGACCTCGAGGATGCGGGCACGCACCGCCTCGGCGACCTCGGGCAGCACGGCCGCTCCCGTCGAGAGCTCCTCGTCCAGCCGATCGAGCAGCCCGAGCACGACGGCGCCGTCGGCGACCGGGAGCTTGCGCAGCACGAGGTCGATGGCTTGGATGCCGTTGGTCCCCTCGTAGATCGGGGCGATGCGCGCATCACGGAGGTGCTGCGCGACGCCGGTCTCCTCGACGTAACCCATCCCGCCGTGGACCTGCAGTGCGATGGAGGTGAGCTCGACCCCGAGGTCGGTCGACCAGGCCTTGGCGAGCGGGGTGAGCAGGTCGGCCATCCGGCGCTGCTGCTCGCGCACCTCGCCGTCCGGGTGGTGCGAGGCGAGGTCGAGCGCGTGGGCGGTGGCGAGGCAGAGCGCCCGCGCCGCCATCACCCCCGAGCGCTGCGTCAGGAGCATCCGACGGACGTCGGGATGCTCGACGATCCGCGACGGCTCACCGGGAGCGGCCCCCGGCGCCCGACCCTGCCGGCGCTCGATGGCGTAGGCGAGCGCCCGCTGGTAGGCGCGTTCCGCGACGGCCACACCCTGGACCCCCACCCCGAGCCGCGCATCGTTCATCATCGTGAACATCTGGCGCATGCCGTCGTGCGGCGCCCCCACGAGCTCCGCGATCGCCCCCTCGCCGCCCTCACCGAAGGCCATCACGCACGTCGGGGAACCGTGGATGCCGAGCTTGTGCTCGATCGACACGACTCGGACGTCGTTGTCCGCGGCGAGCGTCCCATCGGCCGCGACCAGCCGCCGGGGGACGATGAAGAGGGAGATCCCCTTGGTCCCCGACGGAGCGTCCGGCAGGCGCGCCAGCACCAGATGCACGATCTGCTCGGTGAGGTCATGGTCGCCGAAGGTGATGTAGATCTTCTGGCCCGTGAGC
>JBEAQO010000049.1:0-2500 GCA_041163825.1 Actinomycetota bacterium
AACGCGGCATCCCGATCCCCATCAAGTCCAAGGCCTCGCCCTACTCGATCGACGAGAACTCGTGGGGCCGGACCGCGGAGTGCGGGATCCTCGAGGACCCGTGGGCGGCGCCGCCCGAGGACGTCTACGAACGGACGGTGTCGGTGGCCGATGCACCGGACGCCCCCGAGGAGGTCGTCATCGCGTTCCATCGTGGGCTGCCCGTCGCGCTCGATGGGCGCGAGCTCGGGATGGCGGACCTGGTGGCCGAGCTCGACCGCCGGGCCGGAGCGCACGGGGTCGGGCGACTCGACATGGTCGAGGACCGGCTCGTGGGCATCAAGAGCAGGGAGATCTACGAGGTCCCCGGCGCCATCACCCTCATCACCGCGCATCGAGACCTCGAGGACCTGACGCTCGAGCGCGAGCTCGCGGCCTTCAAGCGCTCGATCGAGGGTCGCTACGCGGAGCTCGTCTACAACGGTCTGTGGTGGGGTCCGCTCAAGCGAGCCCTCGATGCCTTCGTCGACGATGCGAGCTCGAGCGTCAACGGTGAGGTCCGCGTCCGGCTGTTCAAGGGCACCGCGAGCGTGGTCGGGCGGCGCAGCGCCGACTCCGCGCTCTACGACCTCTCGCTCGCGACCTACGACACGGGCGACCTGTTCGACCAGTCGCTGGCTCGGGGCTTCGTCGAGCTCTGGGGCCTGCCCCTTCGGACCTGGGCAGCGTCGGCGCAGGCTCGGGGGGAGGGCTGGTGAGCACCGAGGGCCACCGCGGTCGGCTCTGGGGCGCGCGCTTCGAGGGCGGTCCGGACGCCGCGGCGTGGCGGCTCGGCGTGTCGACCCACTTCGACCTGCGCCTCGCCCGCCACGATGTGGCCGGCTCCCGTGCCCACGCGCGCGAGCTCGCACGCGTGGGACTGCTGGAGGACGCCGTCCTCGCTCGCGTGCTGGCGACGCTCGACGAGCTCGACCGGTCGCTCGAGGGCGGCGCCTTCGAGCTGGAGGCCACGGACGAGGACGTCCATGGTGCGATCGAGCGCTGGTTGATGGAGCGGCTCGGGGAGGACGCGGGGCGGATCCGTGCCGGTCGGTCGCGCAACGACCAGGTCGTCAGCGACCTGCGTCTCTACGTGCGCGATGGGATCGACGCGCTCGTCGCCGACATCGGGACGCTGCAGGCGGTGCTCGTCGAGCGTGCCGAGGAGCACCGAGAGGACATCGCGCCGGGCTACACGCACCTCCAGCGCGCCCAGCCCGTCCTGCTCTCGCACTGGCTGCTCGCATGGTTCTGGATGCTCGAGCGTGACGTCGCCCGGTTCTCCGACGCGAGGCGGCGGGTCGACGTGAGCGTGCTGGGTTCCGCTGCGCTCGCCGGCCAGACGCTCGGACTCGACCCTGAGGCCTACGCCGAAGCGCTCGGCTTCGCGCGGGCGACCGACAACTCCATCGACGCGGTGTCGTCGCGGGACTTCGTGCTCGAGGTGCTCGCGGCCGCTGCGATCCTCTCGACCACCCTCTCGCGCCTGGCCGAGGAGCTCGTGGTGTGGTCGAGCGCGGAGTTCGGGTTCGTCCGGTTCGCGGACGCGTTCTCGACCGGCTCCTCGATCATGCCCCAGAAGCGCAACCCCGACGTCGCGGAGCTCGCCCGCGGCAAGAGCGGTCGTGTCGTCGGCGCGCTGGTCGCGGTCCTGACGATCGTCAAGGGACTGCCGCTGTCCTACGACCGTGATCTCCAGGAGGACAAGGAGCCCGTCTTCGACGCGCTCGACACCCTCGCGCTGGTCCTGCCGGCGCTCGCGGGTTCGCTGGCGAGCGCGACCTTCGACGTCGAGCGGCTCGCGGCGGCAGCGTCCGACCCGGCGGGACTGGCCACCGACCTCGCCGAGGGGCTGGTCCGTCGGGGGATGGCCTTCGCCCGGGCCCACGACCTCGTCGGGGAGCTCGTGCGTCGCGCCGAGAGGAGCGGGCGCACGATCGCCGAGCTGGATCCGGCGGAGTGTCGTGCCATCGATCCCGCCCTGGACGCCGACCTCATGGCGCTGCTCGATCTCCGCTCGGCGATCGCCCGACGCGACGGGCGCGGCGGGACGGGGCCGGCATCGGTCGCGCGCCAGCTCGCGGACGCCAAGGACCTGCTCGCGGCTCGTGGGGCCCGGGCCCCGGGGGCCGAGGGTCGGTCCGGGGGCCGGTGACGGGCCCTCCTGCGGAGGTGCCGCGGAGGGCGACGGGCGCGCCGGGGTGCCGCCCTCGCTCGGCCGCCGGCAGCTCGTCCCGCATCGTGCCGTCGGCTTGACCCCTCGCGCCGGGCCGGGTACGCTTCGCGGACTGCCTGCGGCACGGCTCGTTCGAGCCCGTCCGATCCCCTCCCGGGAGCGGACGTCCATGGCCCGGCAGCCGGTCCGCCGGTTCCGACCTCGGTCGGAGGCGCGTGGCCGGTACGAGCGCCCGGACACCCCCGGAAGCCGTCCGCCCTGCGGTCGGAACCCGGGGCCGGGATGTCCGCTCCTTGAGAACTGCAC
>JBEAQO010000050.1:0-6372 GCA_041163825.1 Actinomycetota bacterium
CGTCCGGGAGGTAGTTCGTCACCTTGGCGCTCGTGGTCAGGACACCCACGAGCGGGCCGAAGTCGACCGTCAGCCGGAGCGCCGGATGCCTCGCCTCCGGGAACGGCTCCGCAGCGAGCACTCGCCCGACGCGCAGGTCGACCGCGTGGAAGCCGTCCGCACCGATCTCGTCTTTCGAGGGGAGCTTGCCCGGGTCGTAGGGAAGACCCTCCGGATCGATGCGGTGCGCCTCAGCCACCAGCGAGCTCCTGCGAGCGCTCGACCCAGCGGTGCAGGAGCCCGGCAGCCTCCCCGCCCTCCAGGACGGCCCGCGCGCGTGCGAGCCCTCCCTCGAGGTCCTCGACCGCCCCGGCGGCCAAGAGCGCCGCGGACGCGTTGAGCGCGACGATGTCGGCACGTGCGCCGCGTTCCCCAGCGAGCACCGCGTCTGCGATGGCGCGGTTGCGCTCGACATCGCCCCCGACGAGGTCCGCGGGCATGGCGGGCGCGAGCCCGAGGCGTGCCGGGTCGAGCGTCTGCTCGACGACTCGCCCGTCGCGGACCTCCCAGACGCGGCTCGTGGTCGTCGTGGTCAACTCATCGAGCCCATCGTCCCCGCGGAAGACCAGCGCGCGGCGCCGGCCCAGTCGGGCGAGGGCCTCGGCGACGATGGGAGCGAGCCGCGCGTCGGAGACGCCGACGATCTGGTGCGGTGCGCCGGCCGGGTTCGACAGCGGCCCGAGCACGTTGAACACGGTGCGGATGCCGAGCTGGCCGCGCACGGGTGCGACGTGACGCATCGACGGGTGGAACGCCCGGGCGAAGAGGAACCCGATGCCGAGCTCCTCGATGGTCGCCGCGACCGACGCCGGTGGGAGTTCGATGGCGACCCCCCATGCCTCGAGCAGGTCCGCGCTGCCGCAGCGTCCCGACGCGGCGCGGTTGCCGTGCTTGGCGACGGGGACGCCGGCGGCGGCGACGACGATCGCCGCCACCGTGGAGATGTTGAAGGTGCCGGCACCGTCCCCACCGGTCCCGCACGTATCGACGAGGGCCGCGGCGGTCCCGAGCGGCAGCGGGATCGGGACGGCCACCTCGAGCATGGCCCGAACGAAGCCGGCGATCTCGGAGCCGGCCTCCCCCTTGGCCCGCAGGGCGACGAGCAGACCCCCGACCTCCCCGGCCTCGAGGTCACCGGCCATGAGGCGGCGCATCAGGTCCGCCGCGACGTCCTCGTGGAGGTCCCGACCCTCGATGAGCTCCGTGAGCAGGGCCGCGGTCGAGCGCGCCGGCATGCTCACCGGCGGTCGCGCAGCGCCGCCGCGAGCTGTTGCGCATCCGCGCCGGCATCGCCGTAGGCCGGCGGCTCGGTCCCGACGAGGGCGCGAACGCGGTCGTCGAGCGCGAAGGGGTCGACCGGCTTGTCCAGCACGCCGCTCGCCCCGGCCCAGGCCGCCAGCCACGCGTCCTGCGAACGCGCGGCGAGGACGAGCGCGGGCGTGGCGGGCCGACCCGTGAGCTCGGCCGCGGCGCGCAGGTCGTAGAGCGTCGCGAACCCCCCCTTGGGTGCGAGGTCACCATCGATGACGAGGACATCGAAGCGCTCGCCCCGGTCGACCAGCGCCGTGCGGGCCGCGGCCGCCCCGTCCACCTCGACGACCTCGACGTCCCCGGCGGAACCGAGGACGCTCGTCGCTCGCAGGCGCTCATCCGCGTCCTCGGAGACCACGAGCACTCGCATGGGGACCCCTCGCCTCGGACCGGACCGTCGCGCGCCATCGGGCACGTCGCACGGACGATAGCGGCCGTCGGGGTTAGCCTCCGGCCATGGTGGAGCCCGATGCGCACGGGAGCGGCCTCGACGCGCTCGAGGTCGACGCGCTCGGCCTTCCCTGTCCACGACCGGTGATCGAGCTCGCCCGAGCCGTCGACCGCACGGACGTCGGCGGGCTCGTGGTCCTGCACGCCGATGATCCTGCGGTCGGGGTGGACGTCCCGGTCTGGGTGCGGCTCAAGCGCCACCGGATGGTCGAGCAGCGCCGGGAGGGCGCGGCGTGGCGCTTCGTGGTCGAGCGGCGACACTGACGACGGTCACGAGCAGCCCGACGATGACGAGCGTCGCTCCGAGGAGCGCGGTGCCCGACAGTCGCTCGTCGAGGAGCACCACCCCGAGCAGGGCCGCCGTCACCGGCTCGGCGAGGGTCAGCGTCGTGGCGCGATCGGCCTCGAGTCCGGCGAGCCCGCGCGCGTAGAGCCGGTAGGAGAGGACGACGGTCACGAGCCCGAGCCAGACCAGGATCACGGGCCCGTTCGGCGCACGCACCACCTCGGCGAGGAGCGTGCGCGCGCCGGGGGGTGCGAGCCCGAGGAGCGCGATCAGCCCACCACCGCCGAACAGCACCGCCATGGCCACCCCGCCATCGACCCCGAGGTCGAGGAGACGCTTGCTCGCCAGGGCGTAGGTCGCGTAGCTCATGCCCGCGGCGAGCGAGAGGACCACGCCGAAGGGGGCGGGGCCGGACGTCCCGGACGGCGCGAGCAGCAGGGCGACACCCACGACGGCGGTCGCGGTCGCGACCACCCACGTCACCGAAGGGCGCTGCCGTCCGAGCAGCGCGACACCGAGACCGGCGGTGAGCGGCGCGATGCCGAGCGCCAGGACGGTCCCGAGCGCGACACCGAGCCGCGCGACACCGGCGAAGAAGGCGCCGTGGTAGGCCACCACGGCGAGGGTGCCGACGAGCGCCGCTCGAGCTGCCGCTCGATCGCGCAGGGTGCGCCATCGGTCCGAGGGACCGAGGAGCGCGAGGAGCGCGAGGCCCGCGCCCCCGAGCGCGAGACGTGCGAGACCGACGACGACCGCACGCAGGCCCTCCTCGGTCGGAGGGAGCAGGGCCTGCCCGGTCCCGGTGGTCCCCCAGAGGACCGCGGCGGCGACGACGAGGACGGCCGAGGCGGCGCCCCGGCCCGGGACGGCCCGCGGTCGCGACGGGCCCTCCGAGGCGCTCAGAAGGTCGCGCTCTCCCCGCAGGCGCACGATCCCGAGGAGTTCGGGTTGTCGATCGAGAACCCCGAGGCCTCGAGCGACTCCTTCCAGTCGATGGTCGCCCCCATCAGGTACGGGGTCGACATCCGATCGATGCGCAGGGTCACCCCGTGCTGGGTGTCCTCGACGTCACCGTCGAGCTGGCGGTCGTCGAAGAAGAGCGCGTAGCGGAACCCGGCGCAGCCGCCGGCCTGGACCGCGACGCGCAGGACGACGGAGTCCGCATCGTCGGTATCGGCGAGGAACGCGCGGACCTTGTCGGCCGCCGCCTCGGTGAGGACCACTCCGCTGTCGGTCGCGGGACCCTCGAGGGTGACGTCGGTGCTCACGTCGATCGACCTTTCGGTGGCGCGGGGCCGTCCACGTGGTCGGAGGGCCCCGGGGAGCACGAGTGTACCGACGGACCCCGATGCTCAGGGGCCGGCGAGGACGTGCTCCCCGACGCGCCGCGCGAGCCGCTCCGCGGCGGCCTCGACCTCCTCGATCGGTCCCTGGCCGGGCCCGTCGGGGGCGCTGACCTCGAGGTCGTCGAGCCGGCCGGGATGCGGACCGTCGAGCCGCGTCCCGAGGGACCCGACGACCGCGACGACCGGGCGACCGGACGCACGGGCTCGGGCGACGACGTGCCCGAGGACCTTCCCCTCGGCGGACGTCGCGTCGAGCCGGCCCTCGCCGGTGACGACGACGTCGGCGGCCGCGAGCGCGGGATCGAGACCGACGAGTTCGGCGACCCGCGCCGCGCCGGGGACGAGGGGCGCGCCGAGCGCCGCGGCCAACCCGTGTCCGAGCCCCCCTGCGGCTCCCGTGCCGGGTGCGGTCGCCTCCGGTCCACCGGGAAGGTCGCGTGCCACGACGGCGGCCCAGCGCGCGAGTCCCTCCGTGAGGATCGAGACGGCCGCGGGATCCGCCCCCTTCTGCGGTCCGAAACGCACCGCGGCCTCGGTCAGTGGCGTCGTCACGTCGACGAGGAGCTCGATGGTGACGTCCACGGCCGTGGGGGCGCTCCCGCGCTCGATGCGAGCGACCCGCCCGAGCTCGCCACCGCCGATCTTGAGCCCCGAGCCGTCCTCGACGCGCAGGCGCAGCCCGAGCGCACTCAGGGCACCCGCACCACCATCGACCGTCGCGCTACCGCCGAGCCCGACGAGCAGATGGCGCGACCCCGCGGCGAGCGCAGCGGCGATGAGCTGCCCCACGCCCCAGCTCGTCGTGACGAGCGGGTCACGGCGCGCCGGCTCGACCAGCGCGAGCCCTGCCGCGGCCGCCGACTCGACCACCGCACGACCGTCGGGACCGAGCAGGAACGTGGCCTCGACGGGGGTGCCGAGCGGACCGACGACCTCCAGGGTGCGGCGCACCTCGCCGGGCCGTTCGAGCACCTCCAGCAGACCCTCACCACCGTCGGAGAGCGGGAGGAGGTCGAGCTCGTCGTCGGGGCGAGCACGCCCCCAGCCGCGCGCGATGGCTCCTGCAGCCTCACGAGGCGTGAGCGTTCCACCGAACGAGTCCGGCGCGACGAGCACGCGCATCAGCGACGGGGGTCGCGGTCGACGAAGGGGGGCCGGACGACCTCGTGGACGACCATGGCACCCCGAACGTCGACGTCGACGACGGCGCCCACGCCGACGTGAGCGGACACGAGCGCGAGGGCGATGCCATGCCCGAGCGTCGGGGAGAAGGTCCCCGAGGTCACCCTCCCGACCTCGCGCCCCCCCTGCAGCACGCGCATGCCGCCGCGTGCCGGGCGGCGCTCCTCGGTGACCAGCCCGACCGCGCGCCGCGCCGGCGGTCCCGCCACCTGCAGCGCATCGCGTCCGGGGAAGGAGCGCCCCTCGGCGCGAACGGCCCACGACAGCCCCGCCTCGTCCGGTCGCACGTGGACCGAGAGCTCGCTGCCATGCAGGGGGTAGCCCATCTCGAGGCGCAGGGTGTCGCGCGCCCCGAGGCCGCACGGCCGCGCGCCGGCATCGACCAGCGCGTCCCAGACGACGAGCGCGCCGGCTGCGGGAACGACCAGCTCGACACCGCGTTCCCCGGTGTACCCGGAGCGGCAGACGACGACGGGTTCGGCGGTCCCCGCCAGCAGGGTCTCACGGACCCCGAGGTAGGCGAGATCGGTCACGACGTCACCGGCGCCGAGCCGGTCGAGGACCCTCGTCGCGACCTCCAGCGCATCGGGCCCCTGCAGTGCGATCAGCGCGCGGTCCGGCGGGTCGCGCTGGATCCGGACGTCGACGCCGGGACCCTCGACCGCCGCCCCGAGCACGGAGAGGACCGCGTCCGTGTTGGCGGCGTTGGGCACCGCGAGGAAGCGGTCGGCGGCCAAGCGGTAGACGAGCAGGTCGTCGACGATGCCCCCCTCGGGCGCGCAGAGCAGCGTGTACTGCCCCTGCCCGTCGACGAGCCTGGCCGGATCGTTCGTGAAGGTGGCGGCGACGACCGCGGAGGCGGACGGCCCCTCGATGCGGACGGTCCCGAGATGCGAGACATCGAAGACCCCGAGCCCCGAACGGACCGCGAGGTGCTCGGCGACGGTTCCCTCGAAGGACAGCGGGAGCTCCCAGCCGGCGAAGTCGGAGAACCGGGCACCGGCATCGAGATGCCGCTGATGGAGCACGGTGCGTCCCATCGCCCCACCTCCGAACGACGACCGAGCCGCGCGGGCGGTCGCGCATCGGACCCTACCAATGCGCCCGAAGTGGTCGGAAGTGCCTCCGCTAGGCTCCCGCCCCAACCGTGAGGAGAGCCGTTCGTGGTCGAGGTGCACCTCCCCCAGCTCGGTGAGTCCGTGACCGAGGGGGTCGTGACCCGATGGCTCGTGGCCGTCGGTGACGTCGTCTCGACCGACCAGGCCATCGTCGAGGTCTCGACCGACAAGGTCGACACCGAGATCCCCTCCCCCGTGGCGGGGACCGTGACGGAACTGCGTGCGTCGGTCGACGACACGGTCGAGGTCGGGGCGGTGCTGGCGGTCATCAGCGAGGACGCCACGGCCGGACCGGCCGCCCCACCGAGCGCCACCGCACCGAGCGCCACCGCACCGAGCGTCGCCGCACCGAGCGTCGCCGCACCGAGCGTCGCGGCACCGAGCGCGGTCACCTCGGACGGGACCGAACGCGACGCGGACGTCGTCGTCCTCGGCGGGGGCACGGGGGGCTACTCGACCGCGCTCCGGGCCGCTCAGCTCGGGCTGAAGGTCGTGCTCGTCGAGCGCGCGAAGGTGGGGGGTACCTGCCTGCACTGGGGCTGCATCCCGACCAAGGCGATCCTCCAGAGCGCCGAGGTCGCGGACGCCGCCCGCGACGCGGCCGAGTTCGGCATCCGGGTCGAGCTCCACGGCATCGACA
>JBEAQO010000051.1:0-2798 GCA_041163825.1 Actinomycetota bacterium
GATCCGTGCTGGCTACGAGGGGCGAGCGGTGCTCGATGGGGTCGACCTCGAGGTCGGCGATGGGGCGGTGCTCACCCTGCTCGGGCCGAGCGGTACCGGCAAGTCGACGCTGCTCCGGGTCATCGCCGGCCTGACACCCCCCGAGGCCGGGCGCGTCCTCATCGACGGCGAGGACGTGACGGACCTGCCGGCGCACCGCCGACGCGTCGGCCTCATGCCGCAGGGGCTCGCCCTCTTCCCCCACCTCGACGTCGCCGGCAACGTCGGGTTCGGACCCCGTATGGCCGGCGAGGGCCCCCCCGCCGTCGCACGGCTCGTGGACGAGGCGCTCGCGCTCGTCGATCTCGCCGACGCCCACGCGCGCGACGTCACGACGCTCTCCGGCGGCGAACAGCAGCGCGTCGCCCTCGCGCGGACGATCGCCGCCCGCCCTCGACTGCTGCTCCTGGACGAGCCCCTGGGAAGCCTCGACCGGGCGCTACGACGTCGGCTGCTCGACGACCTGCCCGCCGTGTTCGCCCGACTCGGGGTCACCGTCGTCACGGTCACCCACGACCAGGACGAGGCGCTCGCGCTCGCCGACGTCGTCGCGGTCATGCTCGGCGGTCGCGTCGCGCGCGTCGATGCCCCCGAGCGCCTCTGGGACGACCCCGGATCGCTCGCCGTCGCGCGCTTCCTCGGGGTCTCGCCGCTGCTCCCGGTGACGGTGCACGCCGGCCGGGCGCGGACCCCCCTCGGCGACCTCCCGGCGCCCGGCGTCGACCGCCGCGCCGTGCTCGCGCTGCTCCCGGGTGCGCTGTCCCCCGCCGATGCGCCCGGGCCGAGCGTCCGGGCGACGGTGCGCGCGCGCCGCTTCGCGGGCGACCACATCGCGGCCGAGGTCGACATCGCGCAGGTGCGGTTCCGGCTCGACCTGCCCCGCGGGACCACAGCGCCGGTCGGGGCACGCCTGGACCTGCGCGTCGACCCCGGGCGGCTGCGCTGGCTCGACCTCGACGACGGCGCGGACCGTCTCGGACGCGACCGGGATCAGTAGACCGGGATGGCCGGATCGATCTGCTTCGCGTAGAGGTTGATGCCGCCACGCATCGAGCGGGCTCGGAAGCCCGCTCCACGGAGCAGCTGGACCGACTCGAGGGAGCGCACCCCGGACTTGCAGTGCACGACGTACTCGGCAGCCGGATCGAGCTCGGCGAGCCGCGAGGGCAGGAGGTCCTTGGGGATCAGCACGGCAGCGGGGATGCTCGAGATCTCGTGCTCGTGCGGCTCGCGCACGTCGAGCAGGACCACATCGTCACGCTCGGCGATCTCGACGTACTCGCTGGGCAGGATCTCGAGCTCGGTGAGGTCGGCATCGACGTCGGTCCCTCGGTCGTGCGCAGGCACGCCGCAGAACTCCTCGTAGTCGATGAGGGTCGTGACGCTCGGCTCGGGTCCACAGACCGGGCAGGCTGGGTCCTTGTTGACCTTGACGTAGGTCCAGTCCTGCTCGAGCGCGTCGTAGAGGCCGAGTCGACCGATCATGGGCCGCCCGATGCCGGTGATGACCTTGAGCGCCTCGATGCCCTGGGCCGTGCCGATGTGCCCGGCCATGACGCCGAAGACCCCGCCCTCCGCGCAGTTCGGGACCATGCCCGGCGGGGGCGGCTCCGGGAACATGCACCGGTAGCACGGGCCCTCGGCGGCCCAGAAGACGCTGAGCTGGCCCTCGAAGCGGAAGATCGAGCCGTAGACGTTCGGCTTGCCGAGCAGCACGCACGCGTCGTTCACGAGGTAGCGCGTCGGGAAGTTGTCGGTCCCGTCGATGACGACGTCGTAGTCCGCCACGATCTCGAGCGCGTTCTCGCTCGTCAGGAAGGTCCGGTGCTTGACGACGGCGACGTTCGGGTTGACGTCGAGGATCGAGGCCTCGGCCGACTCGAGCTTGTGGCGACCGATGTCGGAGGTGCCGTGGATGACCTGGCGCTGGAGGTTGGAGGCGTCGACGACGTCGTCGTCGACGATGCCGATCGTGCCGACACCGGCCGCCGCGAGGTAGAGGGCGAGCGGCGAGCCGAGACCCCCGGTGCCGACGAGCAGGACCTTGGCCGCCTTGATGCGCTCCTGGCCGGCGAGTCCGACCTCGGGGATGATCAGGTGGCGGCTGTAGCGCGCGATCTCCTCGTGGGAGAGCTGGACGCGACGCTCGACGGCGGGACGGACCACGGTGGGGCTCCTCGGGTGGACGGACGTCAGGGCGGTGGGGCTCGCAGCGGGGTCGGTGCCGGAGCGGACCTCGGGGCGACGGGGGGGGAACGCGCTCGGGCGGTCGGTGCGTCCCCGGCGCGGTGGGAACGGTGCGAACCCCCGGTCGACCCGTGGGTCCGGTGCCGCAGCGGTCAGACGTGCATGCCCATCGCACGCAGTTCCTCGCGGACGTAGTCGGCGATCATGTCGGTCGACCATGGCGGCGAGAAGGTGAACTCGACCTCCACGTGGTCGACCCCGGGCATCGCGCCCAGGATGACGGAGCACTGCTGGTGGATGACCTCGGTCAGGGGGCAACCCATCGTCGTCAGGGTCATCAGGACGTGGGCGACCCCCCGCTTGGGCTTGGTCACGTCGTAGACGAGCCCGAGGTCGACGATGTTGTAGCCGATCTCGGGGTCGATGACGGCGCGCAGCGCACTGCGGAGGGCATCCGCCGCCGGCATGCCGTCGTCCTCGAGCGGCAGGTCGGCGAAGGGATGCGGCCGGGCCGGCGCCTCCTCGACGTGCCCGCTCGGCGTGTCGGCCTCGGGGATGCCCTCCCCATCGTC
>JBEAQO010000052.1:0-8442 GCA_041163825.1 Actinomycetota bacterium
TGCAGCACGCCGACCTGACCGTGACCGTCGCCGCCCCCCTCGCCGATGCCGAGGCGCGGCTGCGGGCCGCGCTCGCCGCCGAGGGCTTCGGCGTGCTGACGGAGATCGACGTCGAGGGGACGCTGCGCAGCAAGCTCGGCGACAGCGAGGCCGACGAGGTCGGGCCGACCCGGATCCTCGGCGCCTGCAACCCGGTGCTGGCGCACCGCGCCATCACCACCGAGCGCTCGGTCGCCCTGCTGCTGCCCTGCAACGTGGTCGTGCGCGAGGTCGAGGCCGGCACCGAGATCGCCATCGCCGATCCGGACGCGATGGTCACGATGGCCGGCGACGCCCTCGACGCCATCGCCTGCGACGCCCGCGAGCGCCTCGTCCGGGTCGCGGACGCCCTGCGCGACTGAGCGCGGCCGCGGTCGCGCCCGCCCCCGTGGTCGACCGACCGCCTCCCGTGCCGTTCCTCGCTCCCGCTACTTCTCGGCGCTGATCGAGAAGCCGGAGAGGAACTGGCGCTGCAGCAGGACGAAGACCAGCGTCGGCGGCAGCGAGGCGAGCACCGCCGCGAGCATCAGCGGGCCGTAGGTCTGCCCCCCGCCGCTGTTGCGCATCGTGCCGAGCCCGACCTGCACGACCTGGGCCGCCTGGTCGGAGATGATCAGCCTCGGCCAGAGGTACATGTTCCACGAGTAGAGGAACTGGATGACGGCGAGCGCACCGATGACGTTCCAGGACAGCGGCAGGAGCACGCGGACCAGGAACTGCAGCGGTGAGGCGCCGTCGATCTGCGCGGCCTCGGACAGCTCGCTCGGCAGGTTCGCGAAGTGCTGGCGGAACAGGAACGCGCCCGTCGCCGAGGCGAGGAAGGGCACCGTCAGCGCGTACATCGAGTTGCTCCACCCGAGCCCGGCGACGATCTGGAAGAGCGCGATGACGGAGATCTCCGTCGGCATCATCAGGGTCACGAGCACGAACCAGAAGATCCACCACTTGCCCTTGAAGTCGAGGTGGACGAACGCGAGTCCGGCGAGCAGCGACGTGATGGTCTTGCCGACGGTGATGACGACCGCCTGGATCGTGGAGTTCCACAGGTAGGTGCCGAGGCTCCGCTGTTCCCAGACGACGGAGAGGTTCTGGCGCGTGTTGCCGCCCGGCGTGAGCTGGTAGGCGAAGAGCTGGGTGTTCGACTGCGTCGCCACCAGCATCGCGTAGATCAGCGGGAAGCCGACCACGAGGCAGGCCAGCACGAGCAGCAGGTGCGTCCACCAGCGGTCCTGCTTCGAGCGGCGCGCAGTCAGCCGCTGCCAGCGGGTCGGCGTGGTCGAGGGCGCCGCCGCGAGCACGGTGTCAGCGGCCATAGGACACCCTCCGCCCCGTCGAGCGGAACTGCCACACGGTCAACGCGATGACGCCGAGGAAGAGGATCAGCGACTGCGCGGCGCCGCGGCCGAGGTCCCGGCCGGGGATCGCCACCTGGTAGATCTCGTACATCGCGATCGTCGTCGCCCGGGCCGGACCCCCCGCGGTCAGGTAGTCCACGGTCCCGAAGGTCTCGAAGAAGGCGTACGTGAGGTTCGTCACGATCAGGAAGAACGTGATGGGCGAGATGGCCGGGAGGGTCACGTAGCGGAACCGGGTCCACGCGCTCGCACCGTCGAGCATCGCCGCCTCGATCTGGTCCTTCGGCACCGTCTGGAGCCCGGCGATGTAGAAGAGCAGGTTGTAGCCGAGCGTCTTCCAGATGCTCGCCAGGATCACGACGGCGACCGCGAGGCCCGGGCTCTGGCGGTAGTTGGGCAGCCCGAAGCCGAACCACTCCTCCAGCAGGTGCTGCACGATGCCCGAGTTCGGGTCGAACATGACGTAGAAGATGAGGCCCGCGATCGGCGGCGAGATGGCGTAGGGCCAGATCAGCAGCGTCCGGTACACGGCACCGCCGCGCACCGGCTGGTAGGCGAGCACCGCGAGGGCGAGCGAGATCGCCAGCCCGCCGACGACGACGCCGACGGACACGATCATCGTGACGATGAAGACCTGGCGGTAGGACGCCGTCCACAGCAGCGTCAGGAAGACGAGGACGGCCGCGACACCGGCGCCGGCGAGCGGCCCCGACCAGCGCTCGGCCGCAGGGAGCCCGCGACGCTGCAGCCGGGCGCCGAGCCAGAGGGCGGCGACCGCAGCGACGAGGACGCCGAGGACCAGGCCCGGGCGCTCAGGACCGACGAGCTCGGTGAAGTTGGCGACGCAACGGTCGACCCCGCGCGGTGCGCCGAGCCGCACGAGCTTGGTCGAGAGCTGCACCGTGCGCACGGCCGGCCAGTACAGGAAGAGCACGAGGATGACGAGGGTCGGCGCGAGCAGCAGCCACGGCAGGAACGGATGGCCGCGGAAGACGCCGTGCGAGACGTCATCGCCGGACCGAGCGCGGCGCCGACGGGTCTCGGGGTCGAGCGCCGAGGCAGCGAGCGTCGCCCCGATCCATGTCGCGGCGCCGACGAGGGTCCAGCCGAAGAGCCGGTCGACGAGAGCCGCCTCGGGGCCGAACGTGCAGTAGTCGAGCGGGTGCAGCACGGCGAGGGGGGCGAGGATCCCGACCGCCGCGCCGACCGCCGCGCCGAGCCGCACGTCCTCCCGCGAGGCGAGGGTCGCCCGCGCGACCAGCACGACCGCGAGCGGAACGGTCAGGACGAGGACCGGCAGGCTGGCGAGGAGCGCATCCGCCATCGTGCAGCAGTTCCTCCGTCAGGCATCGGCGCCGGGGCCCGACGCCGCGGGTGGCCCCGCGGTCGGGGGCGCCGGCACGCGCCGGCGCCCCCGAGCCGCGGACGGGCTCACCCGTAGATGGCGTTGAACTCGTCGAGCAGCTGCTGCGCGGCGGCCTGCGCCTCCGCGAGTCGCGTCGCCGGGTCGAGGTCGTTCACGAGGATCGCCTCGGCCGCCTCGGTCACGACGTTGCGGATGCCCGGGAGGTTGCCCACGAGCGCTCCCGCCGTCGCCGCGGTCGCGGGCGCCGCAGCGAGCTGGTCGTTGGCGACCCGGGAGTTCGGGTTCTCCTCGAACCACCCCTCGGCCTCGAGCAGCGCCACGGAGGCCTCGGTGATCGGGATGTAGCCCGTCACCTTGTGCCACTCGGCGGCGTTCTCGGGGTTGTTGAGGTAGTTCAGGAAGGCCAGCGCCGCGTCCTCGGCACCGGTCTCGAGCCCGTTGACGAGCCAGAGCGAGGCGCCACCGATGATGTTGCCGCCCCCGTCGGTGCGGTCGGCGTTGCGCGGCATGAAGGAGGCGACGACGTCGAAGCCTCCGTTCTTGCCCTCATCGGTCAGCAGCGTCGTGTCCGACGACGAGTAGATCAGGAACGGGACCTGCTGCGAGGCGAAGAGGTTGTACGTCCCGTCCCAGTCGCGCTGGGTGCCGGTGTAGACGTAGTGGCCCTCGTCCTCGAGGCGCGACCAGAAGGTCAGGTAGTCCACCATCGCGGGCTGGTCGATGCGGACCTCGGTCGGCACGGCGGAGCGCCCGTTGTCGTTGTTGACGTAGGGCTCGCCCTGCTGCGCGATGGTCTGCTCGAAGAACCAGCCGTGGTTCGGCCACGTCACGCAGGCATCCGCGCCCGTACCGGCCGCCATGAAGGTGTCGCAGGCCGCCTCCAGCTCCTGCCAGGTGGTCGGGATCTCCGTCACGCCGCCGGCCTCGGCCAGCGTGGTGTTGGTGAACATGATCGCGGACGACGTGTTCCACGGCATCGAACGCAGCTCACCATCGATGGTGTAGTAGCCGCGCGCGGCCTCGACGACGTCGTCGATCACGACCGGCACGCCCAGGATGTCGCTGCGCCCGGCGATGCGCTCGGTGATGTTGGCGAAGACCGGGTCACCGGAGGCCGAGACCGCGTTGATGGCGTCGGTCGTGGCCGCCTCGAAGTACTGCATGACGGCCGGCGGGGTGCCCTGGTCGAACGCGAGCAGCGTCGCGTCGAGGAGCTCCTCGTAGCTCGCGTAGCCCTCGACGACGATGCGGTAGCCGTCGAGCTGCGCGTTGAACTCCTCCGCCACGCCCTGCGTCCAGTCCAGGCGCGTGTCGGTGAAGGCGATCCAGACCTTGACCTCGGTCACGTCGCCGGCCGGAGCCGGCTCGGCGGCCGAGTCGTCCGGCTCGGGCGCGGTCTCGCCACCACCGCCGCAGGCGGTCAGGACGAGCGCGGAGAGAGCGGCGGCCGCCAGCAGGCGACGTGCTCGGGTGATCGACCTCATGTCGTGCTGTCTCCTCGGTCCGGGCGCCGCTCCGATGCGGCGACGCCTCTGCCCTGCAACGCGGTCGGCGCCACCCGGCCCCGCCGGGCGAGCGTGGGACGACCACGCCCAGCAGGACGGTAGGTGGAGCGATCGGCCACCGATGGACCGTGACCCGAACGCACGGTGAACCCCGTGCGTCGGCCTCCACTCCCCTCGGCGACCACCGACCGTCGCCCCGTGCCCCCCACCCTAGACCCTCGCGGGATGCGGCAGCGAGGAGGTCCGCGGGGCCCCGGAACGCTCAGAAGGCCCCGGGGATCGCCTCAGCGCGGCCTCAGGCGGGCTCCTCCGCCGGTTCGTCCGCCCCGTCGCGACGCGTCCAGCCGAACACCCGCAGGACGAGGATCGCGAGCACCGTCGCCGCCGTCGCCGAGATGCCGTAGCCCACGGCCACCGCCGAGCCGAGGACCGCCGTGTACATGACCGTCGCCGCCGTGGTCAGGCCCGACGGCATCTCGTCACGCTGCCGGAGGATCGTGCCACCGCCGATGAAGCCGATACCGGTGATGATGGCGTGGATGCCGCGCGTCGGATCCCCGTTGGAGGCGAGCAGCGAGAGGTCGGCCGTCACCCAGCTGAGCAGCGCCGCCGCTCCGGCGACCAGCATGTGCGTGCGCAGGCCGGCCGGCTTCGCGACGAGCTGCCGCTCCCATCCGACGAGGCCGCCGAGCGCCATCGCCCAGGCGATCACCGCCATGAGCTCCAGCTGCTGCGCCAGACCGATGTCCGCGATGCCCATCCGGGCCCTCCACGCTCCGCCCCGTGCGGGCCACGACCGTGCTCGGCCGCGACCGTCCGATCCGGGCGCCACACCCGTCCCTCGGACGCGATGACCGTAGCGCCGGCGGAGCGCCTATCGTCCGGAGCGACGGCGGAGGTCCGTCCCGCTCGGGAGGCACGGCTCGTGAGGATCGCCAACACCACGGCGGGGTTCGCCGTCGCCCACCCGGATGGCGGCTGGGTCGCGCTCAGCGACCTCGGAATCACCGCGACCGACACCGCCGACGTCATCGCCGCTGCCGGGGACATCCTGCCGGCGCTCGCGACCGCGCCCCGGGGACGCGAGGACCTCGTCCTGACCTGTCCCATCGTACGGCCGTCGAAGATCGTCGCGATCGGGCTGAACTACCTCGACCACGTGCGCGAGACCGGCGCGAAGGTCCCGGAACGTCCGGTGGTGTTCGCCAAGTTCCCGAGCGCGCTGACCGCTCCGGGCGCCCCGATCGTCGTCGACCCGGAGCTCACCGAGCAGGCCGACTACGAGGCGGAGCTCGCCGTCGTGATCGGTCGCCGCGCGCGACGGGTGACGCGCGAGCGTGCGCTCGAGCACGTGTTCGGCTACGCGGTCGCCAACGACGTCACGGCCCGGGACTGGCAGCGCCGGGACGGACAGTTCGACCGCGCGAAGGGCTTCGACACCTTCCTTCCGATCGGCCCCTGGATCACGTCGGTCGACGAGGTCCCGGACCCGCAGGCGCTCCCCGTGCGCACCTGGGTCGACGGGGAGCTCCGCCAGGACTCCTCGACCTCCGAGATGGTCTTCGGCGTCGCTGAGCTCATCGAGTTCCTCTCCCGCGGGATGACCCTCGAGCCGGGTGACGTGATCGTCACGGGGACCCCGCACGGGGTCGGCTTCGCGATGGACCCGCCGCGCTTCCTCGCCCCCGGCGACGTCGTGCGCTGCCGCATCGACCCGCTCGGCGAGCTCGAGAACCCCGTGGTCGGGCCCGTACCGCCCTCCGCGTGAGTGCGCCCGCACCGTCCGGGCCCTCCCCGAGTCCGCGCGGCGGGCGCCTCCGGTCGGCCGGGTTCGCGTCCCTGCTCGCGCTCACCATGGGGACCGGCACGTTCCCCGGCTTCGCGTTCGGGGTCCTCGGGCCCGACCTGATCGCCGAGTTCGACCTGACACGAGCGGGGCTCGGCATCCTCACGACGGCGCACTTCGCCGTGGGGGGCCTCGGGTCGACCATCGCCGGACGCGCGACCGACCGGCTCGGTGCGAGGCGGACGATGCTCGTCGCGTTCGGGCTGGTCGCGGCCGCCCAGCTCGCGATGGCGGCGTCCGGCGCCTTCGCGTGGATGCTCGTCGCGGCTGCCGCAGCCGGGGTGAGCCTGGCGGCCGGCAACCCGGCGACGAACAAGGCCGTCTCGCAGCACCTGGCGCCCGGCCGGCGCGGGCTGACGATGGGCGTGAAGCAGGCCGGCGTGCAGCTCGGCGCGGTGCTCGCCGGATGGGTGGTCGCGCCGCTCGCGGCCGGACTCGGATGGCGCACGGCGCTGCTCATCAGCGCCGTCGTACCCGTGGCGGGGCTGTTGCTCACGCCCCTGCTCGTCCCGCCCGACCCCCCGCGGGCCGGGGCGAGCGAGCGGGGCGGCGCCGCTCCGCTCCCGAGCGCGATCGGTCGGCTCGCGGTCTACGCGTCCCTGCTCGGAGCGTCGGCGGGGGCGTTCAACGCCTACCTCCCGCTCTACGCGGTCGAGCGGCTCGGAGTGACGACGACGCGGGCCGGAGCGATCGCCGCGGCGGTCGGGGCGACCGGCGTGGTGTCGCGGATCGCGTGGGGCTGGCTCGCGGAGCGCCTCGCCTCGCCCCGCGTGCCGTTGACCGGGATGGCGGTCGGTGCCGTCGGGGCGGTCGCGCTCGTCTCCGCAGGGCAGTGGCTGGGACCCGCCGCGGTCTGGTCCGGCGCCGTGCTGTTCGGAGCGACCGCGGTGACCTGGAACGTCGTCGGGATGCTCGCGGTCATCAGCGAGGTCGGGCCCGCCGACGCCGGCCGCGCCTCGGGTCGGGTCCTCTTCGGCTTCTACACCGGGTTCGTCCCGAGCCCCGTCGCGTTCGGCGCCCTCGTCGACTCGACCGGCTCCTACCTCGTGTCGTGGGGCCTGGTCATGGTCCTGCTCGCCGCGGCCGCGCTCTGGGCGCGACGCTGAGCCGACCGCCCCTGCCTACCCTCGCCCGGGGCCCGTTCGGGAGGCACCGACAGCGGGAGGTCCGACGATGCACGTGCTGGTCACGGGGGGGGCGGGCTACCTCGGTGCGATCACCGCGGCGGCGCTCATCGAGCACGGACACCGGGTGAGCGTCGTCGACGACCTCTCGAACGGGCATCGGGACGCGGTCCCGGATGCTGCCACGTTCCACGCGGTCGACCTGACCGATCGCGCCACCCTGGAACCGATCGTCGCCGCGGGAGGCTTCGACGCGTGCCTGCACTTCGCGGCCGTCGCGGAAGCGGGCGTCTCGATGCGCGAACCGGAGCGCTTCTTCCGCATCAACACCGGCGGGAGCGCGGTCCTCATCGACGCGCTGGTGCGGCACGGGGTCGAGCGGTTCGTGCTCTCGTCGACCTGCGCCGTCTACGGCGAGCCGGAGCGGCTCCCCCTCGAGGAGGACCACCCGCGGGCGCCGACGAGCCCCTACGGGGAGTCGAAGCTCGCGGTCGAGCGCATGCTCGAGTGGGGCGCACGGCTGCGCGGCCTGCGCGTCGCCACCCTGCGCTACTTCAACGCGGCCGGGGCGTCCGGCGGCCGCGGCGAGCGCCATCGCGACGAGACCCACCTCGTGCCCCTGCTCCTGGCTGCGGCGGCCGGGCGCGCGCCCGCGCTCACCATCCACGGCACCGACTACCCGACGCCGGACGGCACGGCGGTGCGTGACTACGTGCACGTGGCGGACCTCGCCGACGCCCACCTCGCCGCGCTCGACGCGCTCGGGTCGCACGAGGACCTGACGGTCAACCTCGGAGGCGGACACGGGGTGAGCGTCGCGGAGATGGTCACGGCAGCCGTATCGGTCCTCGGGCGCCGCGTCCCCACCCTCGAGGGCCCGCGGCGCTCCGGCGATCCGGCGCGGCTCGTGGCAGCGACCGCGCACGCGACCGAGCTCCTGGGCTGGCGCCCGACCCGCTCCGACCCCGAGCGCATCCTCACCGACGCATGGGCGTTCCACGCCCGCGACTGGGGCGTCGGGTGAACGGGACGGTCGAGCTCGCCGCCGGACGGGCGCGCGCGGTGCTCGACCTCGACCGCGGGGCACGGCTCGTCCGGCTCGCGGTCCCCGACCCGAACGGCGCGGGCACGCTGCTGGAGCTCATCCCCTCGACCGGTCCAGCGCCCTTCGGCGGCGGGGCGTTCGTCATGGCGCCATGGGCGGGAC
>JBEAQO010000053.1:0-10755 GCA_041163825.1 Actinomycetota bacterium
GTTGGCCACGCCACGGATGGTGCCGTTCCTGATGGTGACGTCCTCCAGGGTGCCGCCGACGGCCGCGGTCGCGTCGAGGACGATGCCGGCGCCAGTGGACGACCAATCGGACGCACCGAGGTCGACGGTGTGGCCGTTGAGGTCGATGACCACACCGGACGACGCGACCAAGACCCAGTAGTCGTCCCCTCCGTCGCACGTCACGTCGCTGTTGAGCGTGAGGTCGGCGTAGACCTCCCAGTTGCAGTCGTAGACGCCCAGCGGCGCCCCCGTCTCCGGCGCCGCCTGCTCCGCGCCACCGACCGGGTCGTCCGCGTCCGAGCCCCCCTCGTCCGCCGCCGCCGTCAGCGGCACCGCGAGCAGCAGCGCCGAGAGCAGCGCGACGACCGCAGGCCTCGAGCGTCGGGCCCTCCCACTGGATGCCGTCCTCATCGTCCGTCCTCCCTCATCCGTCGTCCCGCCGGACCGCGGTCCCCACACCCTAGGCGAGGTCCGGGGCGAGCGCACCAGAGGTGATGCACGCCGCCTCGGTACCCCCTCCCACCGCGCTCGAACGGGCGCTGACACGAGCCGACGATCTCGCCCCGCCCGCGCCGTGATGCGCGCCTCGACGCGATCCACGGCCGTCGGCCGCGAATCCTGCGATCGAGCGCGATCCTCGCCACATGGGAAGGCCGAGCATCGGGATCCGCCGCCGGGACACTGCGAACGGGGTGGTCGCGACGCGCGGCCCACCGAAGTGGAACGGCCTTGGCCCGAAACGGTCCCGGCGCCCGGGGCGGACTCCGACTGCGCTCCGACCGGTGCGTGGGACCCGGTACCCCCGAGCGGATTCGAACCGCCGTTACCGCCTTGAGAGGGCGGCGTCCTGGGCCGCTAGACGACGGGGGCAGGACGTGCGAGCGCGCCCTCGCGGGCGCACTCGCGGGAGCCTAGCCGGCGCTCGCCGGGCCCTCGCGGGGCCGGGAGCGGGCTCGCTCGTCGCTCGGGGGGGAGGGATCGAACCTCCGACCTCCTGATCCAGAGTCAGGCGTTCTGCCAATTGAACTACCCCCGAACAGGGCGATGAGGAGGGTACCGGCCCCGCCCGGGCCCGCGCCAGCCGCCCCGCCGCTGACCGGCCGACCTCTCAGCCAGCGAGCTCGCGCGCGCGAGCCAGCCGGGCGAGGCTCCGCTCGCGACCGATGAGCGCGAGCGAGCCGAACAGCGGCGGCGAGACGCGCGTGCCGGTGACCGCCACCCGGATCGGCTGGGCGACCTTGCCGAGCCCGACCCCGCGCCGCTCCGCGAGCGCGCGCACCGCCGCCTCGAGCGATGCCTCGTCCCATGCGGCCTCCGCCAACACGACCGCCGCCTCGTCGAGGACCGCGCGGCCCTCATCGGAGGCGAGCACCGTGGCGACCGCGTCGGGATCGTGCTCGACGTCGTCGACGAGGAACGCCGCCGCGTAGGCCTCGACCTCGTCGAGGCGCTGCATGCGCTCCTGCACGAGCGGCGCGAGCCCGCGCACCGTCGCGAGCTCGGCCGCGCTCGGCGGACGACCGACGAGCGCGCGCCCGCCCTCGGCGCCGTCGAGGAACGGCAGCAGCCGTTGGGCGAGCGCATCGGCATCGAGCGCGCGGATGCGCTCGCCGTTGAACGCGGTGAGCTTGTCGACGTCGAAGGCGGCCGCGGAACGACCGACGTCGGCGAGGTCGAAGTGCGCGATGAGCTCGGCGTCGGTCAGGCGCTCCTGCCCGCCCGGCGCCGACCAGCCGAGCAGGGCCAGGTGGTTGCGCAGCGCCTCGGGCAGGAAGCCCTGCCGGCGGAACTCCTGCACCGACACCGAGCCGTGCCGCTTGGAGAGCTTCTTCCTGTCCATGCCGACCACCATCGGCAGGTGCGCGTAGGCGGACGGCCGCGTCCACGACGCCTCGCGCGCGGGGTGGCCGACCTCGGCGAGCGCGTCGTCGATCAGCCCGTCCCTGGTGATGAGCTCGATGATCACGAGCTGCCGCGGCGTGACGGAGAGCAGGTCCTCGCCGCGACAGATGAGCGAGATGCCCTGCGCGACGTCGTCGACGGCGTTGGCGAGCGGGTAGGTGGTCGAGCCGTCCGAGCGCACCACGATCGGGTCGGAGACCTGCGCCCAGTCCCACGTGACCTCGCCGCGCACGAGGTCGTCGATGGTGACGCTGCCCGACTCCGGCGTGATCAGCCGGAGGCTCGGCAGTCGGCCCTCGGCGGCCAGGCGCGCCTCCTCCTCCGGTGGGTGCCGGAAGCCGCTCGCCTTGACGACCGGCGGCCCCTCGCCCGCTCCGGCGCGTGCCGCGTCCCGCCACGCCTCGAGCTCCTCGACCGTGCGGTAGTCGCGGTAGAGGGCACCGGCGGCCTCGAGCCGACGCGCGACCGCCTCATAGAGGTCCCCGCGGGCGGACTGGCGGTAGGGGCCATGGGCACCCCGCTCCCCGAGCGAGCCGTCAGCCTCGAACGTCGGCCCCTCGTCCCAAACGAGCCCGATCCAGTCGAGCGCCTCCATCATCGAGCGCATCGAGTCCTCGGTCGCCCGCGAGGCGTCGGTGTCCTCGATGCGGAACACGAACGTGCCGCCGTGGTGACGGGCGTGGAGGTAGTTGAAGAGCGCCGCGCGCACGCTGCCGACGTGCAGCCACCCCGAGGGCGCAGGACAGAAGCGCACCCGGACCGGCGCACCGTCACCGTGCGTGGCGCCGGCCTCCGCACCACCCGCAGGGCCACCCGCCCGGCTCGCGGCGCTCACAGGATCGGCCCCGGCCGGTAGGCGGCCGCCTCGGGGTGGCGCGCAGCGACCTCCGCGACGCGCGCGACGACCCGGTCGACCTGCGCGTCGGCGGTTCCGGTCGCGCCGGCGGTCGTCGTGACGATGCGCTCGAGCGCCTCGCGGTCGAGCGGCAGACGCGGATCGTCGGCGAGCCGACCGACCAGATCGGCATCCCGACCCTCCCGCACGTCGGCCGCGGCGGCGAGCGCGTGCTCCCGCACGACGGTGTGAGCGAGCTCGCGGCCCACACCGGCGGCGGTCGCCGCCGTGAGCACCCGGGTGGTCGCAAGGAAGGGCATCACCCGCGCGAGCTCGCGCCCGACGACCGCCGGGAACACCGCGAACTCCTCGAGCACGGTGAGGAACGTCTCGAACAGCCCGTCGATGGCCAGCAGCGCATCCGGCAGCGCGACGCGCCGGACCACCGAGCACGACACGTCGCCCTCGTTCCACTGCGCGCCCGCGAGCGCCGCGACCATCGCGAGGTGGCCGTCGAGCACGTGCTTCAACCCGACGATGCGCTCGCAGGAACGGGCGTTGGTCTTGTGCGGCATCGCGGAGGAGCCGACCTGACCCTCGGCGAAGCCCTCGGTCACGAGCTCGGCGCCGGCCATCAGCCGGATCGTCGTCGCGAGGCTCGCCGGCGCGGCGGCGACCTGCACCAGCGCGGCGACGACCTCGAGGTCGAGCGAGCGCGGGTAGACCTGCCCGACGGCATCGAGCCGACGCGAGAACCCGAGGTGCTCGGCGAGGCGCGCCTCGAGCGCGTCGACCTGCTCGGCGCTGCCGAGGAGCTCGACGAGGTCGGCCTGCGTGCCGACCGGACCCTTGAGGCCGCGCAGCGGGAGGGTGGCGATGAGCGACTCGAGGCGCTCGAGGGCGAGGAGCAGCTCCTGGGCGGCGTTGGCGAAGCGCTTGCCGAGCGTCGTCGGCTGCGCGGGCACGTTGTGGGTCCGTCCCGCCACGACGAGCCCGCGGTGCTCGACCGCGCGCTCGGCGAGCAGCACCAGGGCGGCGACGACCCGGTCCCGGACGACCTCGAGCCCGCGGCGGACCTGGAGCTGCTCGACGTTCTCGGTGACGTCGCGCGAGGTCATCCCGCGGTGGATGACCTCGTGGCCGGCGAGCGCGCAGAACTCCTCGATGCGGGCCTTGACGTCGTGGCGGGTCACCCGTTCGCGTGCAGCGATCGACGCGAGGTCGACGTCGTCCTTGACCGCCTCGTAGGCCGCGATGGCGCCGTCCGGCACGGACAGGCCGAGGTCGGCCTGGGCCCGGAGGACCGCGATCCAGAGCTCGCGCTCGAGCACGACGCGGGCCTCGGTCGAGAGGATGCCGACCATCGCCGCGCTGGCGTAGCGCTGAGCCAGCACGTTGGGGACCGCCGCCTCGACCACGCCGGCTCCTCGGATCCGCTGGCGCCCGACAGCCTACGCCGTCGCCCCCTCCGCCCCTCCCGTGGCCGGCGCGCCCGACGCCGCACCCGACCAGCCCTCGCGCAGGATGGCGTGGGTGTAGGCGTCCTCGAGCGCCAGCCAGGAGGCCTCGACGACGTTCTGGTGCACGCCGACCGTGTCCCAGGAGCGCTCCCCGTCGGTCGAGGTCACGAGCACCCGGGTCGTCGCGTCGGTGCCGGCGGTCGCCTCGAGGATCCGCACCTTGTAGTCGGAGAGCTGCACGCGGTCGAGCTGCGGCCAGGTCCCGTTGACGGCGTTGCGGAAGGCATGGTCGAGCGCGTCGACGGGACCGTTGCCCTCCCCCGCCCCGAGCCGCTTCTCGCCACCGACCGCGACCGCGAGGATGGCCTCGGCCTGGAGCTCGCCCGCGACCACCGCATCCGTCGAGCCGGCCAGCCCGTCACCGCCGGTGACCGTGACCCGGAAGTGCAGTGTCGTGAAGGGCTCGTCGGCCGGACCGATCAGCCCCGCCCGTCGACGGAGCAGCAGCTCGAAGGACGCATCGGCCGCCTCGTAGGACCAGCCGAGCGCCTCGCGCTCCTTGACCTCGGCGAGCACCGCACGTGCCTGGCCATCGTCGATGGCGATCCCGAGCTCGCGCGCCTTCATCGCGACGTTGGCGCGGCCGGCGAGCTCGCTCACGACGAGGCGCTGGCGGTTGCCGACCTCGACCGGGTCGATGTGCTGGTACATGTCGGGCGCCTTGGCGAGCGCCGAGGCGTGCAGCCCGGCCTTGTGGCTGAACGCGGTGTGCCCGACGTAGGGGGCGACCGAGGGCGTCGACTGGTTGCAGAGCTCCGCGACCGAGTGGCTGATCTCCGTCAGGCGTTCGAGCGCCGCCGCCGGGACGAGCGGGATGCGCCGCTTGAGCTGCAGGTCCGCGAGGATCGTGAAGAGGTTGGCATTGCCGCACCGCTCGCCGAGCCCGTTCGCCGTCCCCTGGACGTGCGTCGCCCCGACCTCGACCCCGAGGAGCGAGTTCGCGACCGCGCAACCGCCGTCGTCGTGGAAGTGCAGTCCCACCTGGCAGTCGAGCTCATCGACCAGGTCCCGGACGATGGGCGCGACCTCCCAGGGCATGGTCCCGCCGTTGGTGTCGCACAGGACGACGCACTCCGCGCCCGCCTCCGCCGCGGCGCGAACGACGTCGAGCGCGTAGGAGCGGTCGCGCAGCATGCCGTCGAAGAAGTGCTCCGCGTCGAACATCACCCGTCGACCCTTCGCGCGCAGGAACGCGATGGAGTCGGCGACCATCGCGAGGTTCTCCTCGCGCGCGACCCCGAGCGCCTCATCGACGTGGTAGCCCCAGGACTTGCCGACCAGCGTGATGACGTCGGTGCGCGCGTCGACGAGCGCCGCGAGCAGCGGGTCGTCCTCGGCGGCGCGCCCGGCGCCCCGCGTCATCCCGAAGGCGACCAGGGTGGCGTTCGCGAGCGCGAGCTCCCCATCGGCGGCACGGCCGAAGAACTCGGTGTCCTTCGGGTTCGCGCCGGGCCAACCGCCCTCGATGAAGGCGACGCCGAGCTCGTCCATGCGCCGCGCGACCTTGAGCTTGTCAGCGACCGAGAGCGTCACGCCCTCGCGCTGGGTCCCGTCGCGAAGCGTCGTGTCGTAGAGGTCCAGCCCCGCGCGCGGGGCCGGGAGCGACGCATCGCCGCCCGTCGGCTGGCCCATCCCAGATGCTCCTGCTCGGTCGTCCACGTCGCCGCGGACCGGCGGGACCGGGATGCGAGGAGGGCCGGGGACCGGGCCGCTCCCGCAGCCCGGCGAACGCCGGCTACGGGAGCGGGACGATGATGATGCGCGCGATGACGGCGTCCGACCGGCTCCCGCCGGTCGCGCTGTCCGTCCCGCCCGTCATGTCGGCTCCTCGGTGCCGGGCGTGACCGCCCGCACCCACGAGCATACCGCCGCGCGTGGCCGCCGGACGGACCGGATCAGGCCGTGGGCTCGTCCTCCAGGCGGAAGCCGACCTGCAGCGTGACCTGGAAGTGCTGGACCTCCCCGGCCTCGATCCAGCCACGGACCTCCTTGACCTCGAACCAGTCGAGGTTGCGCACGGTCTCGCCGGCCTTGGCGACGGCGCGGCGGATGGCGTCGTCGACGCCCTCACGGCTCGATCCGACGAGCTCGATCTTCTTGTAGACGCTGGACACGGTCCCCTCCTTCGGTCGGGCGGGCCTCGGTGCTGCTCGGTCGGTCGTCGCGCGGTCGTCAGTCGAGCGCGGCGACCAGGCGCTCGGCGATGGCGCTCGTCGTGCGTGGCGCGACGTCGGGTGCGGTGCCTCGCTCGGCGAGCACGGTGGCGACGGCACGCTCGACGCGCGCGGCGGCCGTCTCCTCGCCGACGAAGGCGAGCAGCTGCGCGAGGCTCATCACCGCGGCGATCGGATCCGCGCGGTCGGTTCCGGCGATGTCGGGCGCAGAGCCGTGCACGGGTTCGAACATCGAGGGTGCGCGTCGCGTCGGGTCGAGGTTCGCGGACGCCGCGAGGCCCATCCCGCCCTGCACCGCCGCACCGAGGTCGGTGATGATGTCGCCGAAGAGGTTCTCCGTCACGACCACATCGAAACGCTCCGGCTGCGTCACGAGGTAGAGGCAGGCCGCATCGACGTGGACGTAGTCGCGCTCGACGTCGGCGAAGTCGGCCTCGCCGACCTCCGTGAACGTCCGCATCCACAGGTCGCCGGCGTGCGTGAGCACGTTCGTCTTGTGGACCAGCGTCAGGCGACCACGCCGGGCGCGCGCGTGCTCGAAGGCGAAGCGCAGCACCCGCTCGACCCCCATCCGGGTGTTCACGCTCTCCTGGGTCGCGACCTCGTTCGGCGTGCCGCGGTGGAGGGTCCCTCCAGCACCGGCGTAGACCGATTCGGTGTTCTCGCGCACGATCACGAGGTCGAGCCGTTCGGGCGTCATCCCCACCACCGGGCTCTCGACCCCTGGGTAGAGGCGCACCGGACGCAGGTTCACGTACTGGTCGAACGCGAAGCGCAGCCGGAGCAGGAGCCCGCGCTCGAGCACCCCCGGCGGGACATCGGGCGTGCCGACCGCGCCGAGGTAGATCGCGTCGAAGGCGCGGAGCTCCTCGAGGGTCGCGTCGGAGAGGACCTCGCCGGTCGCGAGGTAGCGCCGACCACCGAGGTCGAAGGCGACCCGCTCCGTGGACAGCCCCTCGAGGGCCTCGACCCGGTCGAGGACCGCCAGGCCGACGTCGACGACCTCGGGACCGATGCCGTCACCGCCCACGACCGCGATGCGAAGCCTGCCGGCCACCCGAGCCTCCGTCCCGGTCCCCTCCGAAGGGGCCGGGGCGGCATCCTAACGCCGGGCCCCCGCGGCCCCCGCGGCCCCCGCGGCCGGGGACGGAGCCCCGCACCACCGCGGACCGTCGCGTAGCGTGCGGCGTCGGGCCATCCGCCCGCCCGCTCGACCCGCCACCGCGCGGCCGGCCCGCGCGCCAGCACCCGCGGGTCCGGATCCGGAAGGACGCCCGATGGACGCACGCGAGGTCGCCGAGCGGGTCGTCGACGGCCACCGCGACGGGCTCGTCGCGCTGTCCCATGCCGTCCACGCGGACGCCGAGCTCGGCTTCGAGGAGCACCGTTCCTCCGCCCGCGTCGCCGCGGCACTCGCCGAGGGCGGCTTCGACGTCGAGCACGGGGTCGCCGGGCTCGACACCGCGTTCGTCGCGACCGCGGGGTCCGGTCCGCTCACCGTGGGCATCTGCGCGGAGTACGACGCCCTGCCCACCGTCGGTCACGCCTGCGGGCACAACGTCATCGCGGCGGCGGCGGTCGGCGCGGGCCTCGCGCTCGCCGAGCTCGCCGACGAGCTCGGCCTCACGGTCAAGGTCCTGGGCACCCCGGCGGAGGAAGGGGGTGGCGGCAAGATCCTGATGCTCGACGCCGGCTGCTTCGAGGGCGTCCACGCGGCGATGATGGTGCATCCGGCGCCCTACGAGGCGTCCCGCATGCCGACCCTCGCCATCGAGCACTACGGCGTGCGCTACCGCGGCCGGACCGCGCACGCCTCGGCCTATCCCCACCTCGGCATCAACGCGGCCGATGCACTCACCGTCGCGCAGGTCGCCATCGGTCTCCTCCGCCAGCACCTGCGCCCGACGGATCGCGTCCACGGCATCGTCACCGACGGTGGCGACGCGCCCAACATCATCCCCGACCGCACGGCCGGCACCTGGTACGTGCGCGCCGCGACGCTGGCCGAGCTCGCCGAGCTCTCCCCCCGGGTCCGGGCCTGCTTCGAGGCCGGTGCGATCGCGACCGGCTGCGAGGTCGAGTACGTGCCCGACGGTCCGCCGTACTCGGAGTTCGACCCGGACGTCGACCTCATGCGGCTGTGGGAGCGCGAGGTCCGCGCCATCGGCCGCCACCTCGACCCCGCCGTGGTCGAGACGATCCCGGGTGCCTCCACCGACATGGCCAACGTCTCGCTCGCGGTGCCGACCATCCATCCGATGCTCGACATCGACGCCGGGGGTGCGGTCAACCACCAGCCCGAGTTCGCCGCCGCGGCGATCGCCGCGGGCGCTGACCGCGCCGTGCGCGACGGGGCGCTCGCGATGGCACGCACCGTCATCGCCATCACCGAGGACCCCGCCCTCGCCGAGCGGCTGATGACCGTGGGGCGCCGGACGTCGTGAGCGCCCTCGAGGAGGCCCGCCGGCGGGCGCGCCGCGCGCTCGCGGCCGACCCGGACACCGGCCTCGCCGCCGACGATGCGAGCGACGCCCCCGGCGCGCGGCTGGTCGTCCACGGCTGGCGCGTCGAGGGGACCACGGTCGTGCTCGACCATGAGCTCGTCGGCATCGCCCGCTTCGCCGAGGAGCTCGAGCTCCACGACGTCGACGGCCGTGCGCTCGCCATCGACGCCACCGACCCCGTCGTCGCCGGAGCGCTCGACCTGCTCGCGCTCACGACGGCCGTCTCGTACGCCAAGGCGACGTTGCCCGAGGTCATCGAGGTGCCCCCGCTGCCCGCGGCCGCACGCACCATGCTCGCGGGGCTCCTGACCGACGGGCTCGCCGAGCTCGCGCACGCCAACGGGCTCGGGCCGCTCGACGGCACCGTCGAGGTCGTCGGACCGGAGCGCGCGCCCGCGGTGCCCTCCTCGCTGCGCGGCGGCGAGCTCATCACGATCGGTGGTGGCAAGGACTCGGCGGTGACCGCCGTCACCGCCGCTCGCGCGCACCGCCGCGATGGCGCCCCCGCCGGCCCGGCCCCGCTCGCCTTCGCCGTCAACGCGCGTGCGCCGATGCGCGCGAGCGCCGAGCTCGCCGGCCTCGGGCTCGTCACCGCCGTCCGTCGCCTCGACCGCACGCTCCTCGGGCTCAACGCCCGCGGGGCGATCGACGGCCACGTCCCGATCACCGCCATCGTCACCACCTGCGCGCTGGTCGCCGCCGCGGCCACCGGTCGGGGCACGGTGCTCGTCTCCAACGAGGCCTCCGCGGCGGAGCCGACCCGCGTGATCGACGGCTGGCGCGTGAACCACCAGTGGTCGAAGTCCCCCGAGTTCGCGCGGCTGCTCTCCGCGGCCGTCGACGCGACGAGCGGGGGGGCGCTCCGGGTCGTCTCTCCGCTCGCGGTCGTGCCGGAGCTCCTGGTCGCGCGCGCTGCCGCCTCCGTGCCCGGGCTCACGGCGGCGACGACGAGCTGCAACGCCGGCTTCGCGCTCGACGCCACGACGACGGGCTGGTGCGGGGCGTGCCCGAAGTGCCGGTTCGTGCAGACGATGCTCGCGCCCTTCGTCGCGCGCGACCGGCTCGTCGCCGACCTCGGCTTCGACGCGCTCGACGACCCGGACCAGCTGGCGGGCATCGCGGCGCTGCTCGACCCGGCGACCAAGCCCTTCGAGTGCGTCGGCACCGTGGAGGAGGTGCGGCTCGCCCTCGACCTCGCGGCCGACCGAGCGGACTGGGCCGATGCGCATGCGGTCGCCGCGCTCGGCCGGGCCGGGACCGGCGCCGGAGCGAGGCTCGCCGCGCTCGCCACCGCGGTCGATGCGACCGTGCTGCCCGCCCCCTACGACGCGTGGGCCCAGCGCATCGCGGCGGGGACACCGTGAGCCGCTCCGGCGCGACGTTGGTCCTCGGGGCGGGACGCGAGACCCGTGCGTTCCTCGCGTCGCTCGCCGTCGACGAGCCCGGCGCGCGGGTCGTCCTGATCGACGAGCTCGATCCCGGTGCGCTCGACGGCCACGGTCTCGACCTGACGCTCATCGCTCGCGTCGACCTCGACGATGCGGAGGCGGTCCGGCGCGCGCTCGAGCGCGCCGGTGTCGCGGTCGCCGACGGGCTCGTCGCGATCGTGCGCTCACCGGGGGTCAGCCCCTATCGCGCCGGCATCGAGGCCCTCGTGGCCGCGGTGCCCACGACCACACCGACGGGGCGATGGCTCGCCCGACACCGACCCACCGACGCCATCGTCATCAGCGGCACGAAGGGCAAGTCGACGACGTCGTCGCTGATCGCGCACCTGCTCACGGCCGCCGGTCGCCGCG
>JBEAQO010000054.1:0-11610 GCA_041163825.1 Actinomycetota bacterium
CTGCTCGTCGTGCTGACCCTCGCGATCGTCGCGGACCGGGCGAGCATCGTCCTCCTCGTGGTGGTCGCGCTCGGCCTCGGCACGGCCGAGGTCGTGTTCGACAACGCAGCGCAGGCGCTCCTGCCCTCGCTCGTGCCCAGCGCCGGGCTCGAACGTGCCAACGGACGGCTCGCCGGGATGGAGATCGTCGCGAACCAGTTCGCGGGGCCGCCGCTCGGCGGTGCGCTGTTCGCGGTGGCGATCGCCCTGCCGGTCGCGCTCGATGCCGGGCTGATCGCCGGGTCGGGCCTGCTGGTGCTCGGACTGCCGCGCGCCCTCGTATCCGCGTTGCCGCTCGGGACCGCGGCCGTCCCCAGGGGCGAGCGCCAGCCGGGCGCTGATGCACCCGGGTTCCTCGAGGGACTGCGCGACGGGGTCGCTTGGCTCGGGCGGCACCGGCTGCTGCGCACCCTCGCGCTCCTGCTCGCCGTGCTCAACGGGACGGGCGCGATGGGTTCGGCCACGATCGCGCTCTTCGCGACCGGCGAGGGGTCCGTCCTCGGCCTCGGCCCCTTCGGGTTCTCGGTGCTGCTCGCGCTCGGTTCCGCCGGCGCGTTCGGGGCGAGCCTCGTCGCCGACCGCCTGGTGCTCGCGTTCGGGCGCGCAGTTCCGCTGTGGACCGCGCTGACCGTCTTCGCCCTCGCGCCGCTGGCGATCGCGCTCGCCGAGGGCCCGATCGTCGTCGCGCTCGCCTTCGCGGCCACCTCCGGCATGGGCGTGGTCTGGAACGTCATCACGGTGTCGCTGCGGCAGACCATCATCCCCGACCACCTGCTGGGCCGGGTCAACAGCGCCTACCGGTTCCTGGGCTGGGGCGCGATGCCCATCGGGGCCGCCCTCGGCGGACTCGTCGCCCGCATCGCGGGCCTGCGGGCACCGTGGTTCCTCGCGGCGGGGCTGACCGCCCTCGCCCTGCCCCTCGCGCTGCGCGACGTGCGCTCGAGCACCATCGAGGCCGCGCGAGCGGCGGCGCGGACCGGCCGATCGACCTGATCGCTCAGGCCCCGGCGCGCCCCGAGCCGACACGATCGAGGAGCGACTCGCCCGGCGCGAGCGGGAAGTGGCAGGCGACGGTGTGGCCCGGGGAGACCTCGATGAGCGGGGGCCGCTCCTCGCTGCAGCGCGCCTCGGCGATCGGGCAGCGCGTGCGGAAGCGGCAGCCCGAGGGCGGGTTCGCGGGGGAGGGCAGGTCGCCGGTGAGCACGATGCGCTCGCGTGCGCGTTCGGTGCGAGGGTCGGCCACCGGCACGGCGGAGAGCAGCGCCTGCGTGTAGGGGTGTGCCGGTGCGGTGTGCAGCGTCTCGGCCGGTGACAACTCGACGATGTGACCGAGGTACATCACGGCGATCCGCGTCGAGATGTGTCGCACGACCGAGAGGTCGTGCGCGATCAGGAGGTAGGTCAGCTGCAGGTCGTCCTGGAGGTCCTCGAGCAGGTTGATGACCTGCGCCTGCACCGACACGTCGAGGGCGGACACCGGCTCGTCGAGCACCACGAGCTCCGGGTCGAGCGCGAGCGCTCGGGCGATGCCGATGCGCTGGCGCTGCCCGCCGGAGAACTCGTGCGGGTAGCGGTTGGCCTGCTCGGGCGTCAGGCCGACGGCCGTGAGCAGCTCACCGACCCGATCGAACGCGCTCGTCCGGTCCTTCCCGTGGATGATGAGCGGCTCGGCGACGATGTCACGGACCGGCATCCGCGGGTTGAGCGAGGCGAAGGGGTCCTGGAACACGATCTGCATCGATCGGCGCAGCGTCCGGAGCCGCTCCTGGCTGGCTCGCGTGACGTCCTCGTCGCGGAAGCGCACGGTGCCCGAGGTCGGCTCGACGAGCCGCAGGAGCGAGCGGCCGAGGGTCGTCTTGCCGCAGCCGGACTCGCCGACGATGCCCAGCGTCTCCCGGGCGGCGACCTCGAGGCTGACCCCGTCGACCGCGGACACCGTGCCGACCTGCCGGCGGAACACGCCGGCGCGGATGGGGAACTCCTTGACCAGGTCCCGGACCTCGAGCACCGCTCCGTCGGCCGCACCGCGCTCCTCGCCGCCAGCGCTGCCCGTGCGGTGGGCCGCCGTCCCGCCGCTCATCGCGCACCTTCCGGGCTCGCGGCGAGGAGTGCGCCGGGGAGCTCGGACGCGCGGTGGCAGCGCGTGAGGTGCTCCGCCCCCTCCGCGGCGCCCGGCACGGTGATGAGCGCGGGCGGCTCGAGGCAGGCCTCGGTGGCGATGGCGCACCGTGGCCGGAACACGCACCCCGACGGCAGCGCGATCGCCGAGGGCGGTGAGCCGGGGATCGGCTCGAGCCGGCGCGAGGTGCGCGTCGCCGCCGAGGGGATCGAGGCCATGAGCCCGAGCGTGTACGGGTTGCGCGAGCGGTAGAAGACGGTGTCGGTGTCGGCGGACTCGAAGATCCGCCCGCCGTACATGACCTGGATGCGGTCCGCGGTGCCGGCGACGAGCCCGAGGTCGTGGGTGATGAGCATCACGGCGGCTCCGGTCGCCTCCTGCACGTCGGCGATGACCTCCATCACCTGCGCTTGGATGGTGACGTCGAGCGCGGTCGTCGGTTCGTCGGCGATCAGCAGCCGCGGACGGTTCGAGATGGCCATGGCGATCATCGCGCGCTGCCGCATCCCTCCCGAGAGCTCGTGGGGATAGGCATCGACGCGCAGCCGTGGCTCGGGGATGCCGACGAGCGTGAGGAGCTCGACCGCGCGCTCCCGCGCGTCCTCGTCGGCGACCGAGGCGTCGTGGACCTGGATCGCCTCGATGATCTGCGCGCCGACGCGGAAGACCGGGTTCAGGGCGGTCATCGGGTCCTGGAACACCATGGCGATGTCGGCGCCCTGGACGGTGCGCATCCGCTCGTCGGGGAGCTCGAGGAGGGAACGACCGTCGAACGTGACCCGCCCGGTGATGCGGGCGGACCGGGGCAGCAGTCGCATGATGGCGAGCGCGGTCACCGACTTGCCCGACCCGGACTCGCCGACCACCGCGAGCGTCTCCCCGGGACGGACCTCGAACGAGACCCCGTCGACCGCCTCGACGACGCCGTCGTCGGTGCGGAAGGCGACCGCGAGGTCCTCGACCTCGAGCAGGGGTGCGGCGGCTCCGGTGGCCACGGGTCAGTCCTTCCCGGAGGTCGGGTCGAGCGCGTCGCGCAGCCCGTCGCCGATGAAGTTCGCGCACAGCGTGACCCCGACGATGAACGCCCCGGGGATGAGCGCCGCGGACGGCTTCGTCTGCAGGGCCCCCTTGGCCTCGGCGATGAGGTTGCCGAGCGTGGGGACGGGGGGGCGGACCCCGAGCCCGAGGAAGCTCAGCGTGGACTCGAGGATGATGGCGGTCCCGATGAGCAGCGTCGCGTTGACGATGATCGGACCGAAGGTGTTCGGGAGGATGTGTCGGAACATGATCCGTGCGGTCGAGGCCCCGGCGGCCTTGGCGGCGAGGACGAACTCCTGCTCCTTGTACTGCAGGAAGCTGCCTCGGACCACGCGTGCGAGCGACGGCCAGATCAGCAGCGCGATGACGACGGCGATGGCGTTGGGGGCGGAGCCGTAGCGCGACGCGAGCACGATGAGGATGACGATGCTCGGGACGATCAGGAACAGGTTGATGAACTGGTCGAGCGCCGCGCTGACCGCGCCGCCGAAGTAGCCGGCGGCCGCACCGATGACGGTCCCGACCAGCGTCGTGATGACCGTGATCAGGAGCGCGATCCTGAGCGAGTAGCGGCCGCCGACGAAGGTGCGCACCATAAGGTCGCGACCGATGGGGTCCGTCCCGAACGGGTGGGCGAGCGACGGCCCCTGGTTGAGTGCGGTGAAGTCCTGGTCCGAGAAGGCGTAGGGCGAGAGCATCGGGCCCACGATGAAGGCGACCGCGAGGAGGATCAGGACGACGATCGAGGCCATCGCGAGCCGGTGACGACGGAACCGGTCCCATGCCTGACGACCGAAGCCGCGAGCGGCGTTCGCCCTCATCGGGACGGCCTCACTCATAGCGGATCCGAGGGTCCAGCCAGCCGTAGGCGAGGTCCGCGAGCAGGTTGAACACGATGACCAGGACCGACGTGAGCATCACCACGGCCATGACGAGGTTGAGGTCCTGGACCGAGACGGCGCCGACGAAGAGCGGACCGAGGCCCGGCCAGCCGAAGATCGTCTCGGTGACGAGCGACCCGCCCAGGAGCGCCGCGAAGTCGAGCGCCCAGATGGTGACCATCGGGATGAGCGCGTTGCGCAGGCCGTGCTTGAGGATGACGGTCCGTCGGGGGAGGCCCTTGGCACGGGCCGTGCGGATGTAGTCGGAGTTGATCACCTCGAGCATCGCGGCGCGCTGGAACCGTGACTCCCCCGCGGTGATGACGATCACGAGCGTGAGCACGGGCAGGGCATGGCTGCGCAACATGTCGAGCAGCCCGTCGGAGGCGAGGGTCCGCATCCCGGTCACATAGAAGGGACGCCAGCCGGTCGTGTTGAGCAGCCAGATGGCTCCGGCTTGGAGGGCGAGCGCGAACACGAACGTCGGGAGCGAGATGCCGAGGAACGAGAGGCTCGTCACGGCGTAGTCGGTGCGCGAGTACTGGTTGACCGCCGAGTAGACGCCGATGGTGACCGCGAGGACCACGACGATGAGGAACGCCGGGACCGCGAGGCGGGCCGTGTTGAGCGTGCGGTCGAACACGACGGCGCTCGCCTCCGCCATCCCCTGCGAGATCGCGGGACCGAAGTCGCCCTGGATCGCGCCGAGCACCCAGTTCAGGTAGCGGACCGGGATCGGTCGGTCGAGCTGGTAGAGCTCGATGATGCGGTCGTAGGCCGAGCGGTCGCAGAGCGTGCAGGTGGCGAACTTCAGGAGGGGGTCGCCGGAGATCGCGGTCAGCCAGTAGATGATGAACGTGCCGATGAGCAGCAGCGGGACGGTCGCGAGGATGCGCCGGGTCGCGTAGGCGAGCACCCCCACCTCCCGTCGTCCGGCCGTCGTCGGGCTCCCGCCGGTCCTCCCGCGGCCTCCCGCCCCGTGGACCGAAGGAGCAACCTAGCCGCCCGGATCCGCGGCGCGGACGGCGTCGATGGCCCCGCAACGGGTGAGGGGGCCCCGGAGGGCCCCCTCACCCGTTGCGGGTCGTGCGTGGCTCGGTCAGGCCTTGACGAAGTCCACGACTTAGACCAGCGGACCGGCGTTGTTCGCGTCCGGCGCGATCGCCCCAGCCCGCAGGGACTGGTTGGACCACGCGTAGAAGGACGGCTTCTGCGTCAACGGCAGCATGAAGAGCCCGTTCGGATCGACCGTGCGGGTCGTGACGAACGCGTCCAACTCGTTGTAGCAGGTGGCACGAGCGGCATCGTCGATCGTCGCGTCGCACTCGTCGGCCTTCGCGTCGAACTCCTCGTTGAGGTAGCCGTAGGTGTTGTTGCCACCGTCGCTCCGGTACGAGGCGGACTGGCCACCGGGCCACGGGCCACCGACCCACGCGAACTGGGTGATCTCCCAGGTCTCGCAGTCGCCCTCCGCGCCGCCCGAGGCCGCGCAGGCGAGGTGCTCCTCACCGAACGGCACGTCGAAGTACTCGGCGCCCGGCTTGTTGTCGATGACGATCTCGAACCCGGCCTGCTTCAGCTGCTCCTGCATGATCTGCTGCTGGAGCTCGCGCAGGACGTTGCCACCCGTGGTGCCGACGCGAAGCGTCAGACGGCCGTTCTCGGGGTGCTCGTAGATGCCGTCGGCGCCGAGCACGTACCCGGCCTCCTCGAGCTTCGCCTTCGCACCGTCGACCTGGCCCTGGCCGTAGCCGGCCGCACCCGCGTTGTCGACGTAGTTGGCGCTGTTCGACATCCAGTAGGTGTTGCCGAGCCCCTCGGCCGGCAGCGCGTCGCCGAACAGCGGGGTGTAGAGCGCCGTCATGACCGCACCCTTGTCCATCGCGAGCGCGAGGGCCTCACGGACGAGCACGTCCTTGACGTGACGGCCGTTGAGGTTGAGGCCCCAGTGCTCGTAGACCGGTCCGGGCGAGGCAGCCAGCGTGAAGTTCGGGTCGGTCCCGAGGGCCTCGCCGAACTGCAGCTGCGGCTGCGTCATGACGAGGTCCGCCTCACCGGCCTGCAGGGCGTTGATCTGCGCGTCGGTGTCCGCGACGAACGCGATGCGGACGCTGGCGACGCAGGCCACACCCTTGTTGGCCACGTCGGCGTTGTCCGGGTGGGCGCCGTGGTAGGCGTCGTTGCGGACGAGACCGAGCGAGACCCCACGGTCCCACGTGCCGAAGAGCATCGGGCCGGTCGACGGGATCGGGTCGCCGCTCTCGAGCGTCCACTCACGCAGGACCTCGTTCGCCGCCGTCGCGTCGGCGATGGCGTGCGCCGGGTAGACCTCCGTGAACATCGCCGGCCAACCGGCGAAGAACGAGCTCATCGTGAAGGAGAACTCGGTGTCGCTCGTGAGCTCCCAGCTCTCCGGGACGATGCGGTCGTAGCCCTCGCGGGAACCGGTCAGGTAGATGCCGCCCTCGCCGGTCTCGGGGTCGTAGCCCTCCATGTAGATGTCGAAGGTGTGCTTGACGTCGGCGGAGGTCACCGGCGTCCCGTCCGACCAGGTCAGGCCGTCGCGCAGGCGGTAGGCCAGCGTGATCGTGCCGTCACCGTTCTCGGTCAGCGTCGCCGGCTCGGCGAGCATCTCGACGGCGAAGTCGCCGGACTCGGAGATGCCGTAGAGGCCCTCGAGCAGCGCGGCGCGGATCCAGGCCGTGATGGTCAGGTTGTTGTTCGGGTCATCGAGGTGCATGTCCGGCGGCTCCTGCTCGTGTGCCCACACGAGCTCGCCGGTCTGCGCCGCGCAGTCGTCGTAGAGGCCGGTCGCGGCCGGCTCCTCGCCGTCCGCAGGCGCCTCCGCCTCCGTGTCCGCTCCACCGCCGCAGGCCGTGGCCGCGAACGCGAGGACGGCGATGAGGGCGGCGCCACGCCGCCCGAGTCGCATCTTCTTCACTGGGTCGTTCTCCCGTCGAGGGGCCTCGGTGCGATCCGCACCGAGGGCGGTGGTGCGGCACCGGGCCGTCCCCACCCATGCGGCCGCGGTCGCGGCCGAACGGCTCAGGGAGGGACTCCCGGAGCGCCTCGAGCCTACTGCCGGGGTCGTACGAGACGCCGGACGGCCGTTCGGACGGTCGCTCCGGGCCGCCCGGAGCCGCCCGGAGCGGCCCGCAGCGCCTCGGAGCGGTGCGCCCGGCCTGCGGCGGAGCGGTGCGCCCGGCCCGCCGCGGATCAGGGCGCGCCCGCGGTCGGTCCGCCTCCCGCCGTGTTCGCTGCCCAGTCGGCGTGGAGCCGCGCGTAGACGCCATCGAGCTGCTCGAGCAGGCGCGCGTGGGGGCCATCCTCGACCAGCCGGCCGGCCTCGAACACGAGCACGCGGTCGGCGGACTCCGCGGTCGAGAGCCGGTGGGCGACGGTGATGCTCGTCCGGCCGCCGGTCAGCACCTCGATCGCGCGACGCAGGTCCACCTCGAGCGCGGGGTCGACCGCCGAGGTCGCCTCGTCGAGGACGAGCAGGTCCGGGCCGACGATCCAGGCCCGCGCGATGGCGACGAGCTGGCGCTCGCCGGCCGAGAGCCGCTGGCCCCGCTCACCGACCCGCGTCGCGAGCCCGGCCTCGAGCGTGCCGAGCCAGTCCGTGAGCCCGAGCTCCGCGAGGGCGCCGCGGACCTCGGCATCGGAGGCGCCCGGCGCGCCGTAGCGCACGTTGTCGCCGACGGTCGTGTCGAACAGGAACACGTCCTGCGGGACGTAGGCGATGCGGGCCCGCAGCGATGCCGAGCGCACCCGGGTGAGCGCGACCCCGCCGACACGGACCTCGCCCCCGCCCGGATCGAGCAGTCGTGCGACGAGCCGGACGAACGTGGACTTGCCCGAGCCGGTCCGCCCGACGACGGCGACGCGCTGGCCCGCGGCGATCGTCGCGTCGACGTCGATGAGCACGTCGGGTCCGCCGGGGTAGGCGAAGCGGACGTGCTCGAGCGTCACCTCGAGGGGCCCGGGGGGCAGGTCGACGCCACCGATGGGCTCGGCGATGGTGATGGGCCGCTCGAGCACGCTCAGGACCCGGCGAAGCCCCGCAGCGGCGGACTGGGCCTGATCGATGATCTCGACCAGCAGCTGGACCGGTTCGATGAAGAGCGTGACGAGGAACAGGAAGGCGACGAGTCCCCCGGCGGTGATCCCGGTCGTCCCGGCCGAGAGCACGCCGAGCACGACGACCCCCGCGGTGACGGCGGCCGCGAAGACCTCGGCGCTCGAGAAGAGGCCGGCCCCGAGCGCACCGACGCGGAACTCCGCGCGGAACTGCTCGCCGAGCGCACGGTCGACCCGCTCCTGCGTGCGCTCCTCGGCACCGTACGCGCGGATCGCCGGCAGGCCCGAGATCGCCTCGCCGACGGCCGCGAGCGAGACGGCGACGCGTGCCCGCACGCGGTCCCATGCCCGGGCGAGCACCCGCTGCACGAACCGCAGGACGACGGCGTAGACGAGCCCGGCGACGACGACCGCGGCGGCGAGCAGCGGCTCGATGACGAGCATCGCGCCGAGGACGAGCACCACCTGCGCGCCGCCGATGAGCATGCCGATGCCGCCCCACTCGACGAACTGCGTGATCGCCTCGACGTCCGACGTCACGCGTGCGACGAGCGCGCCCCGACGTTCCGCCTCCACCTCGAGCATCGAGAGCCGATGGACGTGCTCGAAGACCCGGGTGCGCAGCTCCGCGAGCCCGCTGGCCGCGGCCCGAACGAGCCGGAACATCGCCTGCCAGGAGGCGAAGCCCGCGACGACGACGGCGACGGCCGCGATCGAGCCGAGCTCGACCGCCCGTGCGACGTCGATGGGGCCGTCGACGAGGAGCACGTCGTCGAGCAGCCGCTGGACGACCGTCGGGACGACGATGGTGCCGGCCGTCCCGATGAGCGCCAGGACCAGGGTCCGGCGCCAGCCTCGGGTGAGCGAGGGCGCGTCGCGGCCCGCGCGTCGCAGCGCTGCGAAGGCGCCGATGCGCGACACCGGTCCGGTGTCGGGTCCCGCGGGCCCCGCGGTGGGCTCGGAGGCGCTCATGCGCGGTCCCGGCCGGCCGGGTCGTCGGGTCGCTTGGCGTCGGGCGAGGTCGGCGGGCGCACGCGCGGGCCGGCTGATGTCGCCTCGTCGCGCCGGCGCGCGGCGTCGGTCTCGTAGGCCGTGAGCAGGCGCGCGTAGCCGGGGCTCCGACGCAGGAGGTCGTCGTGGCTCCCGACGTCGACGACGCGCCCCTCCTCGACGTAGACGACCTCGTCGGCGAGCACGATGCTCGCCCGTCGATAGGCCACGATGACGACCGTCGCCGGGAGCTCGGCGTCCCGCAGGCGGCGCAGGATCCCGGCCTCGACCGAGGGGTCGACGGCGGAGGTCGCATCGTCGAGCACCAGCAGGCGCGGGCGCCGCACGATGGCGCGGGCGAGCGCGAGGCGCTGGCGCTGCCCACCGGAGAGGGTCGTGCCGCGCTCGCCGAGCCGCGTGTCGAGGCCCTCGGGCAGCGCCGCGACGAAGCGGGCCGCCCCCGCGACCTCGAGCGCCTCGAGCACGCGTGCGTCGTCGAGGTCGGGCGCACCGAGGACGACGTTGCCGCGCACGGTGTCGTCGAACAGGAACGCCTCCTGCGGCACGAAGGCGACCTCCTCGGGCACGACCCCGGGGGCCAGCGACCGGAGGTCGCGCCCGTCGAGGCGGATCGCGCCGGTGTCGGGGTCCCAGAGCCGGGCGAGCAGCAGGGCGAGGGTCGACTTGCCGCTCCCGGTCGGCCCGACGACGGCGACGGTGGTCCCGGGGCGGATGGTGAGCGAGAGGTCGTGCAGCACCGGCGTGTCCGGCTCGTAGCCGAACCCGACGCCGGCGAGCGCGACGTCCGCGGCGCCGTCGGCCACCGGGGCGGCTCGGCCGTGCGCGACGCGGTCGCCGGCGGCGAGGACCTCCGCGACCCGGTTCCATCCGGCGACGCTGTTCGCGAGGTCCCACAGCAGGTAGCCGATGAGCCGGATGGGGACGGTCATGAGCGAGAGCAGGTAGGCGATGGTCACGAGCTCGCCGGTACGGACGTCGCCGGCCGAGACCCGGGCGATGCCGACGACGAGGATGGCGACCGACCCGAGCGCCGGGAGCGCCTCGGTCGCCGCGCGATAGCCCGTCCACGTCCGCCCGACCCGCACGAGCTGGTCGCGCAACGCCGCCGCCGCGGTCGCGAACCGGTCGGCCTCGACCGCCTCGCGACCGAGCGCCTTGACGGTGAGCGCACCGTCGAAGCTCTCGTGCGCGACGCCGGAGAGGACCGCGCGACGTGCCTGGACCTCCTCCATCTCCCGGAACGCGCGCCAGCTCCCCACCGAGTCGAGGAGCACCACCGTCACCAGCAGCACCGCCACGAGCACGCCGAGCAGCACATCGATGCGCGCGACGAACGCGACCGCGGCCACGAGCAGGAAGGCGACCCCGCTCGCGAACGGCAGCGGCGCCAGCACGTCGGTCGCCTGGCTCGCGTCGGCCGCGGACACCGAGAGCAGGTCGCCGACGTTGCGCCTCGAGTACCAGCGCAGCGAGAGCGAGAGCTGGTGGCGCACCAGGTCGGATCGCAGGCGCTGGGTGGCGCGGAACTGCAGCCAGCCGGCGGCGGTCCGGCGCAGGACGATGCTGGCGGCCTTCCACACCGCCACACCCAGGATGATGAGCACGGCGGACCGCAGGAGCCCACCGCGTTCGGCGCCCTCGGCCAGCACCGGGATCAGCACCTCGTCGGTGACCCGGCCGATGACCCCCGCGGCCGCGACGATGGCCGACGCGAACGAGACGGCCCCGGCGATCGCGATGCTCGCGGCGAGCGGCTGCTGCCGGAGCAGTCGGCCGATGAGCGCCGCGCCGGCGGCGAGCACGCTCGTCGGGCCGGCGGAGGGCGCGCCGGCCCCCGCGGAAGCATCGGCGCTCGTCACGGGCGCGCCGTGAGGAGCTGGTCGACCGGCGCGCGGTCGTCGACGAGCACGGCGGCATCGCCCACGAAGACATCGAGCGCGGTCCCCTCGAGCAGGTCATCGTCCGCACCGCGCGCGCGGTTGGCCGCCAGCACGGCATCGAGGGGCAGCGGGGCGCCGGAGGCGAGGAGCACGAAGTTGCCACCGCGTTCGGACGTGTCCTCCGCCCCATCGAAGGTCCCGGGGTGTCCGAGGACCGCGACGTGCGGGAACACGGCGGCGAGCGTCGCGAGCTCGGCCCGGAGGAATGCGAGCCGGCCGTGGTCGATGACGTTGAGCACGTAGACGCCCTCAGGGGCCAGGCGTCGGGCGACCTCCTCGGTGAACTCCTGCGTCGCGAGGTGCCACGGCACCGCGAGCCCTCCGAAGGCGTCGCCGACGACGAGGTCGACCGGTCCCTCGGTGCGGCGGATGGCGAGGCGTGCATCGCCGGTCACGACCGAGAGGTCGTCCCCGAGGACGAGGCCGAGCTCCTCCTCGGCGAGGCGGACCACGGCGGGGTCGAGCTCGAGCACGACCGAGCGGGAGCCGGCGTGCGCCGCAC
>JBEAQO010000055.1:0-6192 GCA_041163825.1 Actinomycetota bacterium
CGGTCACCGGCATGCCGAGGAAGACGATGCGCTGCTGCAGCAGGCGCGAGTAGATGTCGAAGGCGCGCTCACCGCGGCTGGTCTGCTCGATGACCGTCGGGATGACGTAGCCGGTCGGCGAATCGGGTCCGAGCAGGTCCACGGTGGGCCTCACAGGTCGCGGGTTCCACGGGCGGGCACCCCGAGTCCGCAAGGGTAGCGGTGGGCTCCCCGGCCGCCGCCCGGCCTGCGCCGGCGCGCAGCAGGTCCGCAGCAGGTCCGCTCAGCCCTCGGCGCGGACGTCCTCCGTCCCGTCATCCTCGTCCGCCTCGCGACCGACGGGGACGTCCTCTCGCGCGACGTCCTCTCCGGGCGCGTCGTCGGCCGGCGCGTCCTCGAGGCCGAGCTCGACCAGCAGGTCGTGGGACGGCGCGCCCTCGAGTCGGGCGGACTCGACGATCCGGTCGATCGCCTTGCGACGCAGCACGTCACCGATCAGCACGGGGAGACTGCCCTGCTCCTGGATGGTCTCGATCAGCCTCGCCGGCTCGATGCCGCTCGACTGCGCATGGCGGAGCACCTCGCGATCGACATCGCCAGCGTCCAGCGGGACCTCGAGCCGGGCCGCCAGGCGATCGAGCACGAGTCGCGCCTTGGCGCCGGTCGTGGCCTGCTCGCGAAGCCGGGACTCGTACTCCCCCGCGTCCATCCCCTCGGTGGCGAGCAGCTGCTCGACCGAGATGCCGATGCGCTCCGCCTGGTGCGAGACCTCGTGGAGGCGCTGCTCCACCTCGTCGCTGACCATGCGCGGTGGGACCGGCACGTCGACGAGCGCGACGTAGGCCTCGACGAGTCGGCCCCGCACCTCGTGGCGGGCCGCCGTGATCCGACGGCGCAGGAGCGACGCGCGCACGTCGGCCCGGAGCTCCTCGATCGTGTCGAGGGCGGCCGCGCTCGTGGCGAAGTCGTCGTCGAGGTCGGGGAGCCGCTTCTCCCGCACGTCGAGGACCGTGACGCGGAAGCGTGCCGTGGCCCCACCGTGGTCCGGGTACCCCTCCGGCAGCTCGTCCTCGTAGTCGAGCTCGTCGCCCGCAGCAGCGCCGGCGAGCTCGCGGTCGAGCGCCGGTGTGACACCTCCTGAGCCGACCTCGTAGAGCGCCCCGTCGACCGCGGCGTCCTCGAGCTCCGTGCCGTCGACCTCGACCTGCATCCGCAGGGTCACGAGGTCACCCTCCGTCGCCGCGCGCTCGACGGCCTCGACCTCCGCGAAGCGCTCGCGCAGCGTCTCGAGCTGCGCATCGACGTCGGCGGCGGTGACGTCCCAGTCCGGGAAGGTCGCGGTGATGCCGGTGTGGTCCGGGGCCTCGAACTCGGGCAGGACCTCGACGGTGGCCGTGAACTCGGCCCCCTCCTGCTCGTCGAAGCGGGCGACCTCGACCTCCGGAGGCGAGACGACCGCCAGGCCCTCGGCCCGCACGGCCTCGGCGTAGAGGTCGGAGAGGGAGCCGTCCATCGCGGCCGACGCGATGGCACCCGTCCCGAGCTGCTGCTCGAGGAGCGCGCGCGGAGCCTTGCCCGGACGGAACCCCTTGATGCGGACCTGCTTGGCGAGTTCACGCGCCGCGGCATCGAACGCGGCACGGATGCGATCGGGCTCGACCTCGACGGTGAGACGGACGGTGACCTCGTCGACGGTCTCGACGGTGCGCTTCACGGAGGGCCCTTCGAGCGGAGCGGTTCGAGCGGAACGGTCGGGGTCGGGCACCGCGCACAGGCGGCGTCCGCGTGCGCGGAGGGTAGGCGAGCGCGTCGGTGCGAGGGCCCGCCCGCCCACGCCGCGGGGTCGAACGGGGCCCGTCGCTACCCTCGGCGCACCACGCCCGGGGTGTGGCGCAGCTTGGTAGCGCACCTGCTTTGGGAGCAGGGGGCCGTCGGTTCGAATCCGGCCACCCCGACCGGCCCCATCACGCCCCAGGGACGCGACCCGCCGCATCGGCGAGCCTCCGGGCGCGACACCGTCCCCGCCTCACGGGCGGCGGTGTCAGGCCCGACGCGAGTCCTCACGCTTGGTGACGACCTTGTCGAGCTGGCGATGGAGGTCGTCGCGGACCTCGGCGAGGGCCCTGTCGAGGTCGCGCTCGTCGGACGTCGCCGCGAGGTGCGGGACCCCGGCGATCCACGCCTCGAGGACGGTGCGCTGCTTCTCGGTGTCGCGCTCCTTGACGGAGAGCTCGAGCTCGACCTGCTCGGGTTGCCAGTGCAGCAGGCGCTTCTCGAGCCGACCGAAGACGATGCCACGCACGTGCGCATGCTCGTCGGCCTTGAACTCCGACACGATGCGCAGCCGGTCGTCGAACGCCCCCACGCGTGCCTCCTCGCATCCTCGGCCCGGCCCGCGAGCGGGCCGTCGACCGTGCGGCCCCTCGCGGGCCGACGCCCCGAACGCTAGCCATCCGCGCTCCATGCCGGTCCCGACCGAGGTCCCACCCCGATGGGACCGAGGACCCCGCGGCTACCCTCCGACACGGCGTATCGGCCGCCCCGCTCCGCGCGAGGACGACGAAGCGCGCGGGTGTAGCTCAATGGCCAGAGCTCCAGCCTTCCAAGCTGGCGATGCGGGTTCGATTCCCGTCACCCGCTCCGCAGGACGGTGCGACGGCGGTACCCGGCCGCCCCCTCGGGGCGTCCGCGAGGAGCCGGGGAGTACGATCACGGCGGTCGAGCGCCCGTAGCTCAGGTGGACAGAGCAGGGGGCTTCTAATCCCAAGGTCGCAGGTTCGAATCCTGCCGGGCGCACGCGAGGGCCACGCCACGCTCGACTCCACGCGCGCCGTGTCGCACCCTCGTCGGACCCGGCCCGGGAGGTCGCGATGCCCCGCCCGGTCGTCCTGATCCCGCCCTCCAAGGGCAAGGCGGAGGGCGGTCGCGGGCGCGCCTACGCCCGGACGCTCGGACCGTCGCACCCGCTCGGACCCGCCCGTCGCGAGCTCCTCGATGCGGTGGTCGTGGCCGCACCTCGGCTGTCGGCGCGCGTGCTCGCGGGCACCGCCGGGGTCCCCGCCCGTGAGGCCGGTGCGGCCCGGCGGATCCTGTCGGGGCTCGCCGATGCCGCCACCATGCCGGCCCATCGGCGCTACACCGGCGTCGTCCACGGCAACGCCGGGCTCGCCGGCCTCGACCCGGCCAGCGCCCGGGCCGACGTGCGCATCGTCTCGGCGCTCCTCGGGCTCGCCGGGCTCGACGACGCGGTCCCCGCCTACCGGCTCGAGTTCGCGGCGAGCCTTCCGGGCATCGGCGGCATCGCGACGTTCTGGCGTGACCGCGCGGGCGAGCACCTGACGGAGGTCTGCCACCGCGCCCGGGTCTGGGACCTCCTGCCCGCCGAGCACGCCCGCATCTGGCCCGCGGGGCTGCGCGACACGCTCGACGTCGTGACCGTGCGCTTCGTCCGGCCCGGCGGTGGTGCCGCGAACGCCGCGCGGACCAAGCTCGCCAAGGGCCGCATCGTCGCGCACCTGCTCGCCCGTCCGACGACGACCCCGGCGCGGCTCGCCCGTGACGTCGAGCTCGATGCCGGCTGGGCGCTGCGAGCCTCGGGCGGCATCGTCACCGCGACGTTCCGCGGCTGACGGCGCTCCGCGACCCTCCGGCGCTGCCTACCCTCGGCCGGGTCCGCGATCCGAGGGACCGACCCGAAGGACGAGGAGCGCCCCATGGCCGGTGTCGCCGTCGGCGATCGCATCGCAGACCTCGAGGTCACGACCAGCGACGGGCGGACGACGTCGCTCACGGCGCTCGCCGGCGAGCGCGCCCTCGTGGTGTTCTTCTACCCCAAGGCATTCACCGCGGGCTGCACCGCGCAGGCCTGCCACTTCCGCGATCTCGGGGCCGAGTTCGCCGAGCTCGGTGCCGCGCGCGTGGGCGTGAGCCGCGATCGCGTCGACACCCAGGCCCGCTTCGCGGCCGAGCACGACTTCGACTACCCGCTCATCGCCGACCCCGAGGGACGGGTCGCGGCCGCCTTCGGCGCGAAGCGGCTGGGGCCGATCCCCAGCCGACGGTCGTCCTACGTGCTCGATCGTGACCTCACCGTGCTCGGCGTCATCGCGAGCGAGATCGACATGGAGCGCCACGCCGACGACGCGCTCGCGATCCTGCGCCAGCGCTCGGCCGCCTAGGCGCCGTTCGGCCCACCGAGGGCCGCGAGGACGGACGCTGCCCCCGGAGCGTCGTCCACCGTGACGACGAGGGTCGGGGCCGAGCGTCGCCGGACCCGGAGGGCCTCGCCCCGGCGCACCACGATCGCCCGCACGCCCGGTACGACGCGCCAGCCCCAACCGCCGTAGTGGAGCGGCTCGACGTCCTCGACCTCGACCGCCTCGACGGCAGCGAGGTCGACCACGATGCGGGGCCAGCCGAAGGCGCCGAGCCGCACGACCAGGCCGGCCGGACCGATGGTCACGCGCACCGAACCGAGGACCAGGCCGAGGACACCGAGCAGGACCGCACCCACGACGATCGGGACCCGCGCGCCGCTCGGCGTCACCACGGCGCCGAGCGAAGCGACGGCGAGGGCCCCGGCCGGGACGGCCAGGAGCGCGGGCGGCGCGCTCGCCCTGCCGTGCCAGACGAGGGCCTCGCCCGCGGACCGATGGACCGCCGTCGCCGGCCACCGTCGGGGCGCCCGCTCCGGCAGCCTCGCCCCGAGCCACCACCCGAGCGCCGCTGCGGCGACAGCGATCGCGACCGTCAGGACGAGCACGGTCGGCGTGAGCCGTCCCGCCTCGGACCAGTGGGCCACGTCGAGGTTCGCCCACAGCGTCGCCCCGCGGAGCATGACGAGGACCGCGCTCACGGCGGTCAGCAGGGCGAGCATGGACCTCCCGGTCGCACGGTCCGCGCGGTCGAGGGCGCGCGCCGGGAGCAGGACGACGAGCGCGAGGAGCAGCGCCGGCAGGAACGCATCGACGACGAAGGGCAGGCTCGCATCCGGACGCCCGTCGAGGCCCCAGTGCGTGGCGACCGGATCCGGCAGGCGCGTCCGCAGCATCCACGGCGCCACGGCGACGAGCAGGAACGCGGCGGTCCCGGCGACGCGGAGCGCGCGGATCACCGTGCGCCACCGGACCGCTCGGACGGGGAAGCAACGTCCTCCCCGCCCGCGACGAGCATCGCGAGCTCACGGCGGCCGTAGCCCTCGCGCCGGCCGACGGCGACCAGCTCGTCGACGAGCAGCGCGACCCGGGCGCCGGCGGATGCCGCAGCCCGGACCGTCGCGCCCCGACCGCGGCGCAGGTCGAGGACGCCCTCGTCGCGAAGGGCCCGATAGGCGCGGAGCACCGTGTTGGCGTGGACATCGAGCGCGGCGCCGAGCTCACTGGCGGTCGGCAACCGAGCCCCGTCGACCAGGCGCCCCTCCGCGATCGCCCGCCGGACGGCGGCGGCGATCCGCTCGTGCAGGGCCGCCGTCGGGTCCTCGGGCAACCTGAGCATCACCATAGTGCTATGCATGATAGCGGAACTTCGGAGGGGTGGACCACGGTCGGTAGGGTCCGGCAGGACAGCGTCGATCCGCCCGGGACCGAACGGGGCTCGGACCGCGGCGCGGGGACCGAGCGGGGCTCGGAACGAGGTGAGATGACCGCGGCCGCGGGGCATCCGGTCCGACCGGCGTCGACCAGCACGCCGCAGCCACCGCCCTGGCACGCCATCGACGCATCCGAGGTCGCCGAGCGCCTCGAGAGCGACCCCCACGACGGGCTCTCCAGCGCCGAGGCGGACGAGCGCGCCGCGCTCCACGGCGCCAACGCGCTCGAGCCCGAACCCGAGCGTGGCGTCGTCGACCTCCTGGTCTCCCAGTTCACGAGCCCACTGATCGTCATCCTCCTCGTCGCCGGAGTCGTCACGGTGGCGCTCGGCAAGTACGTCGACGCGGCCGTCATCACGGTCGTGCTCCTCGTCAACGCCAGCATCGGGTTCGTCCAGGAGCGGCGGGCCGACCGATCGATGCACGCACTCATGGCGCTCTCGAGCCCGACGGCCGTGGTCGTGCGCGACGGGCGAGCGACGCGCGTCGACGCGTCGCGCCTCGTGTCGGGCGACGTCGTCCTGCTCGAGTCCGGCGCGCGCGTTCCGGCCGACCTGCGGCTGACCGCGACGACGTCGCTGCGCGTGGACGAGTCGATGCTCACGGGAGAGAGCCTGCCGGTCGAC
>JBEAQO010000056.1:0-4161 GCA_041163825.1 Actinomycetota bacterium
CCTCGACGATGGCGTTGTCCTCCTGACCGATGGCGCGACGGATCACGTCGAGCCGTGCGACCTCGTTGTGCTCACAGAACGTGACGGCCACCCCGGCGCGCCCGGCCCGTGCCGTGCGGCCGATGCGGTGCAGGTACATCTTGTCGTCCTCGGGGCAGTCGAAGTTGACGACGTGCGTCACGTTGTCGACGTCGAGCCCTCGTGCGGCGACCTCGGTCGCGACCAGCACCGTCGAGCGTCCTTCGCGGAAGCGGTCCATGTTGCGCTCGCGCGTGGTCTGACGCAGGTCGCCGTGGATGGCGATGGCGTCCACACCGAGCTCGGCGAGCTCCTCGACGAGCCGGTCGGCCTTCATCTTGGTGCGCACGAACACGTAGACGCTGCCGCGCTCGGGCGCCTGCAGGATGCGCGCGAGGATGCGCGGCTTGTCGAGCCGGTGGACCTGGAAGAAGTGCTGGGTCACGAGCGGTGCGGTGTTGACGACCTCATGGTCGGCCCGGACGAACACCGGCGAGGCGAGGTAGCGGCGCGCCATGCGCACGACCTCGGTCGGCATCGTCGCGGAGAACAGCATCCCGTGGCGCTCGTTCCCGCAGGCCTCGATGAGGCGCTCGACGTCGGGCAGGAAGCCCATGTCGAGCATCTCGTCGGCCTCGTCGAGCACGAGCTCGGAGACGCCGGAGAGGTCGAGGTCGCCGCGCTGGAGCAGGTCGAGCAGTCGGCCGGGGGTGCCCACGACGACGTGGACGCCGCCGCGCACGGCCTCGACCTGCTCCTCGTAGGGCACGCCGCCGTAGATGGCGACGGTCGTGAGGCCCCGGGCGGCCCCGATGGCGAGCTCGTCGGCGACCTGCAGGCAGAGCTCGCGGGTCGGGACGATGACGAGCGCCTGGGTCCGGCCGAGGCCGGGGTCGAGCCGGGTCAGGAGCGGCAGCCCGAAGGCGAGCGTCTTGCCCGTGCCCGTGCGGGCCTGGCCGATGAGGTCGCTGCCGGCGAGCGCCATCGGCAGCGAGCGTTCCTGGATGGGGAAGGGGGTGGTGATGCCCCGGGCGGCGAGCGCGGCGGTGAGCGCCGGGTCGACCCCGAGGTCCTCGAAGGTCTGGGTCACGTCGTTCTCTCGTTCGTGCGGTCCGGCGCCGTTCGATGCGGCGGACGGGGACCGCGGGGCACGCAGGGCGTTCGCCGAGCGCGGGCGTCCGCGTGCAGGGAGCGTGCCGGCGGGGCTGCGGCGGGCGACCGGACCGTCTCCGACCCGGTCAGGTGCCGGCGGGGCGATCGGGGAGGCCGCGCGGCCGTCGACGACGGCGGGGCGGACGTGACGAGGGTAGCAGTCGGCGGCTCGGTCGGGGGGCGCCTCCGGCTAGCGTCAGGGACCCCGAGGAGCGCCCGATGGCCGAGCCGCTGGACCGGGCGACCGCGCTGAGCGAGCGCCTCGCCGAGCGCTACGTGGCGCACCTCGTCGAGCACGAACCGGTCGCCACGACCCGGCTCGGGCGCTCGGACCGCGACGCGGACCTGCCCGACCTCTCGGAGGCCGGCATCGCCGCGCGGTCCCGGTCGCTCTCGGCGCTGGCTGCCGACGTCGAGGCGGCGCTGGTCGCCCTACCGGATGCGCCGCGGGGTGCCGAGCTCGAGGCGCGGGGCGATCTCGAGCTGCTCCGCGACGAGCTCGCGTTCCGTCGCTTCGTCGTCGAGACCCGTCCCGGGCTCGAGCGCGATCCGCTGGTCGCGCTCGGTCAGGTGGCCGGCGGCATCGACGCCCTGCTGCGGCATCGACCGCTCGGACCCGAACCGCTGGCCGAGGCGCGCCGTCGGACCGATGCCGCGATCGCGCGAGCCCGGCGGGTCCCCGGCTACCTGGAGCGTGCGGGGACCCTGCTCGCTGGGGTCCCCGAGCCCCACCTCGACGTCGCGCTCGCCCGGGCGGAGGGGCTCGTCACCCTCGTCCGCGACGAGCTGCCGCGCCGCGCCGCGGAGCTCGGGCTCGAGGTCGACCGCGCTCGTGATGCGGGGGAGTACGCGGCGGAGGGCATCGAGGCCTTCGCCGCGCTGATCGATGAGCTCGCGGAGCAGTCGGTGCTCGACTGGCGCCTCGGTGCGGCCGACCACGCCGTGACCCTGCGCGCGGCGCTCGGTACCGCGATGGCACCCCAGCACATCGAGGACCGCGCACGGACCCACCTCGCCGACGTGCGCGCGCGCATGGACGAGCTCGTCTGCGAGGGTTGGGCGGAGCGCTTCCCCGGTGAACGGCGGCCCGACGACCTCGACGAGCGCATCCGTCGCACGCTCGGTGCCATCGCCGACACGGCGGTCACCGCCTCGGAGCTCCTCCAGGAGGCCGGTGTCGCGGTCGAGGAGGCACGTGCCTTCGCGGCGGCGAGCGGGCTGTTCGAACTGCCGCCCTCCGAGCGCCTCACGGTCGAGGAGGTGCCGCCGTGGATGGCCGGCACGGCGGTCGCCTACCTCGCACCGGCGCCTCCGCTCGATCCCGCCGCGGGCTCGACCTACCACCTCTCGCCCGTGCCGCGCGCGCTCGACGATGCGGGACGACGTTCGTTCCTGCGGGAGTACAACCCGGCGCAGCTGCGCTGCCTCGCCATCCACGAGGCCTACCCGGGGCACTTCGTCCAGCTCGACCGGGCGCTGCGCCATCCGAGGCTCGCACGGCGGCTCATCGCGCGCCCCGTGTTCGCCGAGGGCTGGGCCGTGCACGCCGAGCGCGTCATGGTCGAGGCCGGTTTCGCGCGCGACGGCACGGCGAGCGTGGCCGCTGATGACGTGGCGCTCACCCAGATGAAGCTGGAGCTGCGCATCGCGACGAACGCCCTGCTCGACGTGGGGCTGCATGCCGGTTCGCTGGCCGATGCCGAGGCCCTGCGGCTCCTGACCGGCTTCGCCTTCCAGGAGCGCGCCGAGGCGGAGGGCAAGCTGCGCCGCGCCAAGGTCACCTCCGGACAGCTCTCCTCCTACTTCGTCGGTGGGGAGGAGCTCACGGACCTGCGCCGGCTGGTCGAGCGGCGCGAGGGGCCCGCGTTCGACCTCGCCGACTTCCATCGCCGGGTGCTCGCCCACGGCACCCCGACCGTCGCGATCGTCGCGGCGGCGCTCACCGACGAGGCGGCCGGCCCGCACGGGCAGGAGAGGATCGCATGAGCGACGTGTTCGGGCTGGACGCGGACCAGCTGCGCCTGCGCGACTGGGCCCGCGACTTCGTCGACACCGAGGTCCGGGGCGCCGAGGTCGATGGCGTCCCGGTCTGGCGCCACTACGACGAGGTCGAGGAGTTCCCCTGGCCGGTGGTCCGCCGCGCGGCCGAGGTCGGTCTCTACGGGCTCGAGTTCTACCAGTCGGTCGGCGAGGACGAGACGGGCCTGTCCTCGGCGGTCGTCGTCGAGGAGGTCTTCCGCGGCTGCGCGGGCATCGGCCTGTCGATCTTCGGGTCGGGGCTGCCGCTCGCGGGCATCGCGGCGGCCGGGACGCCCGAGCAGCTCGCGCACTGGGCGCCGCGCATCTTCGGGACGGCCGAGGACGTCAAGGTCGGCGCCTACTGCGTCTCCGAGCCCGATGCGGGCTCGGACGTCTCCCGGCTGCGGACCCGGGCCCGCCGGGTCGAGGGCGGGTGGCTGCTCGACGGCCAGAAGATCTGGATCACCAACGGGGGCATCGCCGACGTCCACGTCGTCGTCGCCACCGTCGACCCCGAGCTCGGCCATCGTGGGCAGGCCTCGTTCGTCGTGACGGCCGACGCCGAGGGCTTCGCCCAGACCGCGAAGACGCGGAAGCTCGGCATCCGCGCTTCGCACACCGCGGAGCTGACGCTGACCGAGTGCTTCGTGCCCGACGAGCAGCTGCTCGGTGGGGGCGAGCGCCTCGAGGAGCGGCTCGCGCGTGCGCGCGACCCCAAGGCCTCCTCGCGCTCCGGCGCGCTCTCGACCTTCGAGGCGACCCGACCCTTCGTCGCCACCCAGGCCGTCGGGGTGGCGCGCGCCGCGCTCGAGGAGTCCATCTCCTACGCGCTGCAGCGCGAGACGTTCGGGCGCCCGATCATCCAGCACCAGGCGATCGCGTTCAAGCTCGCCGACATGGCGACCGAGGTCGACGCGGCCCGCCTGCTCGCCTGGCGCGGGATGCGCATGGCCCGGGCCGGCGTCGCGATGG
>JBEAQO010000057.1:0-5299 GCA_041163825.1 Actinomycetota bacterium
TGCTCCCGCCGCGCGGGGACCAGCTCGTCGAACTCGTCGATGAACAGGACGACGTGGTCGAGGACGTCGACGTCGCGGAACGCGTCGTGGAGCTCCGCCGCGAGCGTCCCGCCGCCCGACATCTTCGACGGGAGGAGCTCGATGAAGGGCCAGCCGAGGCGGCTCGCGATCGCACGCGCGAACGTCGTCTTGCCGGTCCCGGGTGGTCCGAACATCAGCGCCGTCGAGGGCGGGCGCAGCCCGATGCGCTGCGAGAGCGCGGGTGACGCCAGCGGGGCGACGATGCGCGAGTCGATGAGCGCCTTCTCGCGCGCCATGCCCGCGGCGAGGTCCCAGAGCCCCGGTGGGAGCAGCGCCCCTCCGAGGCCGCTGATGACCTCGACCTGGCTCGGTTCGAGGCTGGAGCGCTTGTCGAGCCGGACGAGGCCGTCGGTCTGGACGAAGCCGGAGTTGAGCAGCGACTGCTGGCCGATCTGACCCGGCGCGAGGACCGCGGAGATGCGGCGGATGCCATCACCCGAGAGGCGTCGCTCGAGCCGCTCCATCAGTCCGGTCCCGACGCCCTGGCGCCGCCACGTCGGGGCGATCGCCAGGGTCATGATCCACGCCGTGGTCCCGAAGGTCCGCGCGGTCAGGAGTCCGATGATCTCGCCCTGCGCGTCGGCGACGACCGTCGGGGCCTGCTCGTTCACGTCCTGGATGAACTGTGAGAGATCGATCTGGACCGTGTCAGGATCGTCCTGCAGCGTCTCGAGCAGGTGCACCGACCCCGCGAGGTCGGCCTGCAGGTAGTCGCGGATCACGAAGCGCATCGGCCCCTCCCTCGCCGGGTCTCGGTCGGTGATCGACCCGTCGCGTGCGGTTCGGAGCCGGGCGGAGCCTGGGACGGGTCGATCGGTGTCCGGTCCGGGCCTGCCATCGGGGTCGGGGCACCGCGGCCGTCGCCGTGCGACCGATTCAGCCCTCGACCAGCCGCTCCCGGAGCAGCCGGACGACCTCGAGCGCCTCGGACGCGTCGTCGCGCAGCACGGTGAGGTGGCCCATCTTCCGACCCGGACGTGCGTCACGCTTGCCGTAGAGGTGCAGGGTCGCGCCGGGCACGTCGTCGACGAGCTCGAAGCGCGGCTCGCCCGCCGCCCAGAGGTCGCCGAGGAGGTTCGCCATCGCGATCCCGGCGCGCGTCGGTGCGAGCGCGTCCGGCGGCAGTGCGGCGAGCGGCGCGCCCGTGAGCACGTGTGCCTGGAGGTCGAACTGCGAGCTCGTCGCCCCGTCGAGGGTCCAGTGCCCGCTGTTGTGCGGGCGCGGCGCGACCTCGTTGATGAGGAGCTCCCCGCCCACGACGAAGCACTCGACGGCGAGCACCCCGACGTGGTCGATCCCGTGGGCGATGCGCACGGCGGCCGTTCGGGCCGCGGCGGTGAGCGCGTCGTCCGGCGCGACGACGCTGGTGTCGAGGATGCCGTCGACGTGCACGTTCACGGTCGGGGAGAACGCGACCGTCGCACCCTCGACGTCACGGGCCAGCACGATCGAGAGCTCTCGCTCCAGCGGGACGAGGTGCTCGACGGTGCAGGGCACGCGGCCGAGGGCGTCCCACGCCGCGGCGAGCGCCGTACGCGCAGTGTCCGGACCGGCAGGCGCGTCGAGCCGCACCTGTCCCTTGCCGTCGTAGCCCAGGCGTGCGGTCTTGACGACCACGGCCGCGTGCGCGAGCCCTCCGGGGGCGGTGAGCCGCTCCAGGTCGGCCGTGTCCTCCAGCACGTCGAACGCCGGGAGCGGCAGGCCGAGCCCGGTGACGAGCCGCTTCTCCGTCCGCCGGTCGGCGACCGTCGTCACGGCCGCCGGCGCGGGGCGCAGCGGCACGGCGGCGGCGATGCGCTCGAGGCTCGGTGCCGGCAGGTTCTCGAACTCGACCGTCGCCGCGTCGCAGGCGTCGACGAACGCGGCGAGGCCCGCGTCGTCGTCGTAGTCGGCGCAGACGTGACCGTCGGCGACGAGCGCCGCCGGGCAGTGGGGGTCGGGGTCGAGCACGATCGCCGTGTGGCCGAGGCGCTGCGCCGAGGCGGCGAAGAAGCGGCCGAGCTGGCCGCCGCCGACGACCCCGAGCCTCACTCCGGCGGCAGGATCGAGGCCACCGCCTCGTCGTGGCGGCGGCGCCGGTCCTCCGCGAGCGCGGTCGCGAGCCGGGCATCGCCGGCCGCGAGCAGAGCCACCGCGAAGAGCGCGGCGTTGACCGCGCCGGCGCGGCCGATCGCGAACGTCGCGACGGGGGTGCCGGCGGGCATCTGGACGATGGAGAGGAGCGAGTCCTGACCACCGAGGTGCTGGGTCGGCACCGGCACGCCGAGCACGGGCACGGTCGTCTTCGCCGCGAGCATGCCGGGCAGGTGCGCCGCACCGCCAGCACCGGCGATGATCGCGGCGAACCCGTCATCGGTGGCCCGCTCGGCGAAGGCGAAGAGCTCGTCGGGCATGCGGTGGGCGGAGAGGACGCGGACGTCGGGCTCGAGACCGAAGCCGGTGAGCGTGTCGACCGCGGCGGCCATCACCGCCCAGTCGCTCGTCGAGCCCATGACGACGGCGACAGGTCGAGGTGCACTGCTGGGCGCATCGTCGACCATGCGGCGAGGCTAGTCGTGCCGTGGCCCTCCGCGCGCCCAGCGCGCGCTCCAGACGCCGCATTCGCCCTGGGAGGGACCGTGTCGGACGACGACGAGATCCGCTGCGGGCACGGGGGACGTCGGCGGGAGCGGTCGGTAGGGTGAGGGCCTCGGATGTCGGCTGCCGAGGGGTGGCGGCGCTCGAGGGGCCCGAGCCGGACCCCGACGTGCACGAGGCCGGTCGGCCGGCGAGAGGCGCTCGAGCCCACATGGAACCCGAGGACGGTCGGTCGTCGCCCACGCCACGGGCCCTGCTCGCCCTCGGGGCGCTCGGGGTCGTGTTCGGGGACATCGGCACGAGTCCGATCTACGCGATGCGCGAGGCGCTCACGGGCCCCGGGCATGCCGTCGCGGTGTCCGAGGTCACCGTGCTCGGTGTCGCCTCGCTGGCGTTCTGGGCGCTGGTCCTGCTCGTGTCGATCAAGTACATCGGCCTCGTCATGCGGGCCGACAACCGCGGTGAGGGCGGGGTGCTGGCGCTCACCGCCCTGCTCCCGCACGAGGGGGCGTCCGGACCGCTGGCGCGAGGGCTCGTGACCCTCGGCGTGTTCGGCGCGGCGCTGCTCTACGGGGACGGCATCATCACGCCCGCGATCTCGGTCCTCTCGGCGGTCGAGGGGCTCGAGGAGGTCTCCCCGGCGCTCGGGCCCTGGGTGGTGCCGCTCGCGCTCGTCATCCTCGTGGGGCTGTTCGCGTTCCAGCACCGCGGGACGGCGGCCGTCGCGTCCCTCTTCGGGCCCGTCATGCTCCTGTGGTTCACGGTGCTCGGCGCGCTCGGGGTGGCGCAGCTCCTCGACGATCCGAGTGTCCTGCGCGCCCTCGACCCGATGTTCGCGGTGCGGTACTTCGAGCAGGAGGGCGTGCGGGCGTTCCTCGCGCTGGGCGCCATCTTCCTCGTCGTGACCGGCGGTGAGGCGCTGTTCGCGGACATGGGGCACTTCGGTCGACGCCCGATCGCCCTCGCGTGGTACGCGGTCGCGCTGCCCGCGCTCTTGCTCAACTACTTCGGGCAGGCGGCGCTGCTGCTCGGCGACCCGGAGCTCATCGGGCGCAACTTCTTCTTCCTGCTCGCCCCGCCCGCGGCGCTCCCCTGGCTGGTCGGGCTGAGCACCGTCGCAACGGTCGTCGCCTCGCAGGCCCTGGTGTCCGGGGTCTTCTCCATCACGGCGCAGGCGATCCAGCTCGACTACCTCCCGCGCCTCGAGATCCGCCACACCTCGACCCGGGAGATCGGGCAGGTCTACGTGCCCGCCGTCAACTGGGCCCTGCTCGCCGCCTGCATCGGGCTCGTCGTCGGCTTCGGGAGCTCGGAGCGGCTCGCGGCCGCCTACGGCATCGCCGTCACGATGACGATGGTCATCACCACGCTGCTGTTCGCCCGGGTGACGATGGCGCGCTGGGGATGGTCCCGGGCGCGCGCGCTCGTGGTGTGCACCCCGCTGCTGCTGATCGAGTCCGCGTTCCTGGCGGCCAACCTCGTCAAGGTGGTCCGCGGCGGCTGGATCGCGCTCGCCATCGGTGGGGCGTTGGTGCTGCAGATGACGACGTGGCGGCACGGCCGGCGCCTGGTCGCCGAGCGCCAGCACCGGGGCGAGCGCAGCCTGCGCGAGGTCATCGAGGGCGCGGCGGACGTCCCCCGGGTGGAGGGGACCGCCGTCTTCCTCTTCAAGGAGGCGGGCCTCGCCCCTCCCGCGCTCGTGAGCAACCTCCAGCACAACCACGTCCTCCACCGCACGACGGCCGTGGTCGCCGTCGCGACCGAGACCCGACCCCGCGTGCGCGCGGAGGACCGGGTCCGCACCGAACCGGTCGTACCGGGGGTCGTCGCCGTGCGCCTCGCCTTCGGGTTCATGGAGCAGCCGGACGTGCCGACGGCCCTGCGCACCGTCGAGGTCGACGGCGAGCGGCTCGACGTCGACGGCGCGAGCTACTTCCTCGGCCACGAGTCGGTCGTCGTGTCCCCGAAGCCCGGGATGCACCCGCTGCGCGAGCGGCTCTTCGTCCTGCTCTACCGCGGCGCAGACAGCGCCGCGCGCTTCTTCCGGCTGCCGCAGGACCGCGTGTACGAGGTCGGGGCCCGGGTCGAGATCTGAGGGCCGTCCCGAGGTCGGTCGGCGCGACGCAGGGTCCGCTCCATCGGACGCCCGCGTGCAGCTGGTCGAGCAGCTCGTCGAGCCGACGGGCCTCGAGGAGGACGGATCCTCCTGCTGCGCTCCGCTCGTCAGGCGAAGAGCCCGAGGACGGCGCCCATCGCCGTCAACGACACGATGTCCCCGCCGACCTCGATCGCCCACACGCGCACGCCCTGACCGGAGAAGAGCCGATGTCCGAGCGAGCTCGACGCGGCGATGCCGACGCCGGCGACGAGCCCGACGATGGCCCCCAGGCCGACGCTCGTCGCTCCCGTGATCGTCGTACCGGCCGCGAGCTCGAGCGTGAGGGCGAGCACGATCGACTGCGTGATGAGCGCGGCGGTCGTCATCGCGAAGGTCGGCACCATGGACGAGGTGCCATCGGAGCTCGTCGGGACCGGGTCGGTCCTGCCGAGCGCACGCCACCAGGCGGGGAAGAAGCCGCGGGGGGAGAACCAGGCGAGGTTCACGACCAGCCCGGTCACCGTCGCGACCGCGATCCCGAGG
>JBEAQO010000058.1:0-5808 GCA_041163825.1 Actinomycetota bacterium
TGCTGCACGTGTCGACCGAGGGCTCGGTCGCGCTCGTGCGCGCGGCGAAGGAGCGCGGAGTCCGTGTCACCGCCGAGGTGACGCCGCATCACCTCACCCTGACCGACGAGCTCGTCGACGGGTACGACCCGGTGATGAAGGTCAACCCACCGCTGCGGACCGCGGAGGACGTCGCGGCGCTGCGCGAGGGGCTCCTCGATGGGACGATCGACGCGATCGCGACGGACCATGCCCCGCACGGTCACGAGCGCAAGCAGCAGCCCTGGGAGCACGCGCCGCACGGCATGGTCGGACTCGAGACGGCCTTCGCCGTCGTGCACACGGCGCTCGTCGTCGAGGGTCGGCTCGCCCCGTTGGCGCTGATCGAGCGCATGACCGCCGGCCCGGCCCGGGTGCGCGACCTCGGAGGGCACGGGGGGCCGATCGCTGCGGGAGCGCCGGCCAACCTCGCGGTCCTCGATCCTGCGGTTCGCTGGTCGCCGAGCGTCGGGGACCTGGCCGGTCGCTCGCGCAACTCGCCCTACCTCGGCCGCGAGCTCGTCGGCCGCGCACGTCACACCGTGCTGCGCGGTCGGTTCTCGCTACGTGACGGTCGCGTGCTCGGGCCGGTCGCATGAACGAGCGCCCGCCCGCCCTGCTCGTCCTCGAGGACGGGACGTCGTTCCGCGGCTGGTCCTTCGGCGCGAGCGGCACCACCGTCGGCGAGGCGGTCTTCACGACCGGCATGACCGGCTACGAGGAGGTCCTGACGGATCCGTCCTATCGTGCGCAGATCGTCACCATGACGGTGCCACATGTCGGGAACTACGGCCTCAACCCGGCACATCGTGAATCGGACCGCCTCCAAGTCGCGGGCTTCGTCGTGCGCGAGGCCGCGCGGCGACCGTCGTCGTGGACGTCACAGGGTGACCTGGTCGGTGCGCTCGTGGCGGAGGGCGTGGTCGCGATCGAGGGCGTCGACACGCGCCGGCTCACCCGTCACCTGCGATCCGCCGGGGCGATGCGGGCGGCGATCTCGACCGAGGTGCTGGAGGTCGACGCGCTGGTCGCGCAGGCGCGCAGCGCCCCCGACATGCTGGGTCGCGAGCTCGTCTCCGAGGTGACGACGGGGCAGCCGTGGGTCATCCGTCCCGAGGGCCCGGTCCGGGCCCGGGTGGCCGCGCTCGATCTCGGTCTCAAGCGCTCGATGCTGCGCGGCCTCACCGAACAGGGGCTCGAGGTGCACGTCCTTCCCGCTGCGACGTCCGCCGACGAGCTGCGTGCGCTCGGCGTCGAGGGGCTGTTCCTGTCGAACGGTCCCGGCGACCCGGCGACCGTGCAGGGCCCCATCGCGACGACCCGTTCCGTGCTCGGTGAGCTGCCCGTGTTCGGCATCTGCCTCGGGTCGCAGCTCCTCGGACACGCCCTCGGTGGGTCGACCTACAAGCTGCCCTTCGGTCATCGTGGGGCCAACCAGCCGGTCCTGCGCCGCCACGACGGACGGGTCGAGATCACGAGCCACAACCATGGGTTCGCCGTCGACCCCTCGAGCCTCGGGGAGGTGGTCGGCCCGGGTGTCCACCAGCACGAGCAGCTGGGCCCGGTCCTGATCAGCCACGTCAACCTCAACGACGATGTCTGCGAGGGACTGGTCCTGCGTGAGGCGCCGGCCTTCAGCGTGCAGTACCACCCCGAGGCTGCGCCGGGACCGCACGACGCGTGGCACCTCTTCGCGCGCTTCGCCGCGCTGATCGACCTCGTACGCTCCGGCCGCGGCCGGAGCGTCCTCGACCTCGATCGGGCCGGCTGATGCCACGACGCACCGATCTCTCGACGGTCCTCGTCATCGGTTCGGGCCCGATCGTCATCGGCCAGGCGGCGGAGTTCGACTACTCGGGGACGCAGGCCTGCGCGGCCCTGCGGCGCGAGGGGCTGCGCGTCGTGCTCGTGAACTCGAACCCCGCCACGATCATGACCGACCCCGACGTCGCCGACGTCACCTATGTCGAGCCACTCGACCTCCCGACCCTGGTCGCCATCATCGAGCGCGAACGCCCGGATGCCCTGCTGGCGACGCTCGGCGGCCAGACGGCGCTCAACCTCGCTGTCGCGCTCGACGAGGCCGGCGTGCTCGCGGCCAATGGGGTCGAACTGCTCGGCGTCGACGCCGAGGCCATCCGCACGGCCGAGGACCGTCAGCGATTCAAGGACGCGATGACCGGGATCGGTCTCGAGTCGCCCCGATCCCGTCTCGTCGCCGACGTCGAGACGGGGCTGGCCGTCGCCGACGAGCTCGGCTTCCCGCTGGTGCTCCGGCCCTCCTTCACGCTCGGCGGCGCAGGGGGCGGTATCGCCCGGGACCGTGCGGAGCTCTCCTCGCTGCTCGCGCGGGGCCTGGCGGACTCCCCGGTCGGCGAGGTGCTCGTCGAGGAGAGCGTGCTCGGTTGGAAGGAGTTCGAGCTCGAGGTGATGCGGGACCAGGGCGACGACTGCGTGCTCGTGTGCTCCATCGAGAACCTCGATCCGATGGGTGTGCACACCGGGGACTCCATCACGGTCGCGCCGGCCCAGACGCTCTCCGACCCCGAACTGCAGCGGATGCGCGACGCGGCCTTCGCGGTCCTGCGGCGCATCGGTGTCGCGACCGGGGGGGCGAACGTGCAGTTCGCCGTTGATCCGCGGACCGGCCGGCAGCTCGTCATCGAGATGAACCCGCGGGTCTCACGCTCCTCCGCGCTGGCCTCGAAGGCGACCGGCTACCCGATCGCTGCGATCGCCGCTTTGCTCGCGATCGGCTACCGGCTCCACGAGCTCGTCAATGGGGTCACGGGCACGACCCCCGTGTCCTTCGAGCCGAGCCTCGACTACGTCGTCGTCAAGGTCCCGCGCTTCGCGTTCGAGAAGTTCCCGTCGGCGGACACCACGCTCACGACCACGATGCGGTCGGTCGGCGAGGCGATGGCCTTCGGGTCGACCTTCCGCGAGGCGCTCAACAAGGCGCTGCGCAGCCGCGAGGATGGCGGATCGGGGTTCGGTTCACGCGCCTGGCGCTGGGCGACGACCGGGGACGTCGAGCTCGAGGCCGAGCTCGTGCGCCCGCATCCCGATCGCCTCGACGTGGTCGCCGAGTCGCTGCGGCGTGGATGGGGCATGGAGCGGGTCGCCGCCGCCACGGCGTTCGATCCGTGGTTCGTCGATCAGTTCGAGCGTCTCATCGAGCGGCACGGTGAGCTCGTGGCCGCGGGCTCGCTCACCTCCCTCGATGACGGGCTGCTTCGCGAGTCCAAGCGGGAGGGCATCTCCGACGCGCACCTCGCGGAGCTCCTCGCTACCGACGAGACCGCGGTCCGCGCGCATCGGCTGGCCCGTGACGTGCGGATCGCCCACCGGACCGTCGACACGTGCGCTGCGGAGTTCGAGGCGCGGACCCCGTACCACTACGGCACCTACGGGGGCGAGGACGAGGTCGTCCACGACGGTCGGCGGAGCGTCGTGGTGCTCGGATCCGGTCCGAACCGCATCGGACAGGGGGTCGAGTTCGACAACTGCTGCGTTCATGCCGTCCAGACGCTGTCCCGGGGTGGGTGGCGGACGGTCATGGTCAACTGCAACCCGGAGACGGTCTCGACCGATCACGACGTGGCGGACGTGCTCTACTTCGAGCCGCTCACGCTCGAGGACGTCCTGGCCGTGTGCGACCGTGAACGTCCCGTCGGGGTGCTCGTCCAGTTCGGTGGCCAGACACCGCTGGCGCTCGCCGAGGGGCTCCAGCGCGCGGGCGTCCCCATCCTCGGGACGCCGCCCGATGCGATCGACGCGGCGGAGGATCGGGGCCGCTTCGGTGCGTCGATGGAGGCGCTGGGCCTCACGATGCCCGAGGGCGCCATCGCGCATGACGTGGACGAGGGGGTCGCCATCGCGCGGAGGATCGGCCTGCCGGTGCTGGTGCGGCCCTCGTACGTCCTCGGTGGACGAGCGATGCGGCTCGTCGAGCGTCGGGACGCCCTCGAACGCGAGCTCGAGGCCGCCTTCTCGGTCGGCGGTGGGGGCGTGCTCGTCGATCGGTTCCTCGAGGACGCGATCGAGCTCGACGTGGATGCCGTCTTCGACGGAACGAGCCTGCTCGTCGGCGGCATCCTCGAGCACATCGAGGAGGCCGGCGTGCACTCGGGCGATTCCGCCTCGGTGACGCCTCCCGTGACGCTCTCGGCCGCCCAGGAGGTCGAGGTCCGACGCGCGACGCTCGGCATCGCGCGCGCCCTCGGTGTCGTCGGTCTCATCAACGTGCAGTTCGCGCTCAAGGGCGAGACCCTCTTCTGCCTCGAGGCGAACCCTCGGGCCTCGCGCACGGTGCCGTTCCTCTCCAAGACGACCGGCATCCCGTTGGCGGGGATGGCTGCGCTCGTCGCTGCGGGTTCCCGGCTCGGCGAGCTCGTGCGTGACGGGGTCCTCGCCGGTGTCATCGCGGACCCCGACCTCGACGACGTGCTCCTGCCGGTCGTGCGCGGCCACGTCGCGGTGAAGGAGGCGGTCCTCCCCTTCGGGCGCTTCGCGGGCACCGATCCGGTCCTCGGTCCCGAGATGCGTTCGACGGGGGAGGTGATGGGCATCGCCGCCGCGTTCGGCGATGCGTTCGCGCGCTCGCAAGCAGCGGCGGGCGCACCGCTCCCGCAGCGCGGACGGGTCTTCGTCTCCGTGGCCGACCGCGACAAGCGCGCCATCGTGCTGCCGGCCGCCCGTCTGGTCGAGCTGGGCTTCGCGCTGGTCGCCACTCCCGGCACGGCCCGGGTCCTCCATCGGGCCGGCATCGCCGCCGAGACCGCGGGTAAGGTCTCCGAGGGCGATGACTCGATCGTCCGCCTGCTGAGCGACGGGAGCGTCGGCCTCGTGCTGAACACGCCGTACGGGTCCGATGCCCGCGGGGACGGCGCGGTGCTGCGAACCGCGGCCCTCGCGGCCGGTGTCCCGTGCATCACCACGATCGCCGGGATCCGTGCGGCGATCCAGGGCATCGAGGCCGAGCGTGCCGGGAGCCGCACGGTCCGCTCGCTGCAGGAGCACCTGGGTCGTGTCGCGCCGCAGGGCCGCCCGTGAGCACGCACGCCGAACCCGAGCCCGTCGTGCGCATGCGCGCCGAGATCGTCCGGCGTCGGACGGCGGGCCCGTACGTGGTGGTGACCCTCGCGGCCGACCGGATCGCTGCCCTCGCGAGCCCGGGTCAGTTCGTCGAGGTCGCCGTCGGCGGCCAGGCGACCCTCCTGCGACGTCCGCTCTCGATCGCCGGCATCATGCGCAGCGGCTCGATGGGCACGATCGAGGTCGTGTTCGAACCCATCGGTCCCGGGACGCGCTGGCTCGCGACGCTCGACGTCCGCGACGTGGTCGACGTCCTCGGTCCGCTCGGCATGGGGTTCCCCGTCCCGCGCCGGGCCGTCCCGAGCCTCCTCGTGGGGGGCGGCTACGGCGCGGCGCCGCTCTACGCCCTCGCCGACGAACTCGTGCGCTCGGGCATGCGCGTCGACATGATCATCGGTGCTGCGACGTCGGAGCGGTTGCTCGGCAGCATCGAGGCGAAGCGAGCCGCCTCCACGGTGCGCGTCACCACCGAGGACGGGTCCGCCGGCGTTCGAGGGCGGGTCACCGATGTGCTCGACCAGGCGTTGGACGAGTGCGGCAGCGCCGTCGTGTACGCCTGCGGTCCCAACGCGATGCTGGCCGCCGTCTCCCGCCTCGCCACTGCGCGGGGCGTGGCGGTACGGGTGGCGCTCGAGGAGCGCATGGCGTGCGGCATCGGGGTCTGCATGACCTGCGTGGTCCCGGTCCGCGATC
>JBEAQO010000059.1:0-6198 GCA_041163825.1 Actinomycetota bacterium
CCGAACGGCGTCGTGATGTACATGACCGCGTGCTCCTGCGTGCCACCGAGCCCGGCCATCGCGGCCTTGCCGTAGCTGAGCACCGGTGCACCGAGCGCCTCGGCGGCGAGCCCGCCGATCAGGGTGCCGAGCCCCACCGAGTAGTCCTGGGCCTCCGAGAGGTCCTCGACGTAGCGCCCGGCGAACGGGTTGTTCAGCACGACCGCGATCGCCGCCTTCATGAGCGGGACGTCGGCGACCCGGCCGTCGCGCTCGCGCTCCTCGGAGCGGAACGTCAGGACCCGACGGACGCTGAACTCGCTCATGTCACTTCGCTCGCTTCGCCGCGGCCGCTGCGGGCGGGAACACGTCGTCGAACAGGCCCGCCTCGAGCGACTCGAGGTTGGCGACGATGTCGTCGGTCGTGGTCACGTCCGCGTACTTCATGTGCACGTCCATCAGGGCCACCTTGTGGGAGAGCTCCGAACGGTCGAAGCTCGCCTCCTCCGAGATGGTCACCTTCAGATCGTAGGAGATGGCGTCGACGGCCGTGGCACGCACGCACCCGCTGGTCGTGGTCCCCATGAGGATCAGGGAGTCCGCCCGGAGCATGGTCAGGTGGCTCATCATCGGGGTGCCGAAGAACGCCGAGGGCTTGCGCTTCTCGATGAAGATGTCCCCCGGCTCCGGGGCGACCTCGTCGACGATGTCGTTGCCCCGGTGGCCCATGACGTCGACGTCGTCCTCGGAGCGGTGGCTCTTGAGCGTCCAGACCCCGAGGTCGAAGCCGTCCTCGCGGCGCGGGTTGGTCGTGTAGATGACCGGCAGCCGCTTGCGGCGGGCGACCTCGAGGATGCGCTGGGTGGCCGGGATGGCCCGGGTCCAGGCGACCTCGCCGCACGAGTAGCGCCAGCGCTTGATCGAGTCGAGGATCGGCTCGGGCCGGTCCCCGCAGAAGTTGTAGTTGACGTCGATGACCACGACCGCGGGGCGCTCCCCGAAGCCGGCGCGCCGGCCCCAGCCGGCGGCCTCGAACACCTTGCGATCGGTCTCTCCGAGCACATCGTCCCAGACGGCCATCGTCACAGCTCCTTCTTCGGACCGGTGTACAGCTGGGTCTCCTTGACGAACCCGGGGCGCACGTAGTCGTCGGCGAGCCAGCGGCTGCGGCGGTTGGGGATGCGGGTCGGCTCGGTGACGGCGAACGCCTTGCCCGTCCCGCGCAGCTCCCGCGGCAGGTACTGCCCGCGGGGCTCACCCACGGGGCGCATGCCCGGGGAGTCGTCGGCCCACTCGGCGGTGACCTCGCCGCGCAGGATGGTCATGATCGGCCAGCCCGTGAAGGTGTGGCCCTCCATGATCGACCAGCCCGAGCGCGTGTTGAGGTGCTCCTTGCCGACCGTGACCTCGCGCGAGGCGTCGACGATGGTGACGTCGGCGTCGAAGCCGGGCAGGAGCGAGCCCTTCTTGCCCCACAGGCCCGAGGTCTTGGCCGGGTTCTCGCAGCTGACCTGCACGAGGCGCTCCATCGAGAGGCGGCCCTTGGCCACGCCCTCGGAGAGCAGGACCGGGAGGAACATCTCGACCCGGCTGAAGCCGGTCCGGCAGTCCCAGATGTTGGCGTTGTACATCTCCTCGTAGGAGGACGGCTCCCAACCGACGACGTGGTCGGAGCCGACGACGTCGACCACGCCCTCGGCCAGCGCCACCCACAGCGCCTCGATGTTGTCGCGCCGGCGCAGCGGCACGTTGATGCGCCAGCCGTACTCCGGCTCGGCCCACAGCCACGCCGGGCCGGTCTGGGCGTAGAGCTCGTTGCCCTCGCCGCGCGACTTCATCACCTCGTCGAACGAGAGCTGCGTCGAGCAGTGCTGCAGGTAGAGCGGCACGTGGCCCGGGGTCTGCTGCGCGAGGTAGGCGTAGGCGCGGATGTGCTGCGCCTCGAGGAAGTCGGGCGAGCGGTCGGTCCAGGCGCCGAAGTCGGTGCGGCCGGCCGCGCGCAGGCGCTCCTCGAAGACGCGCGCGATCTCCCAGTTCTCCGGGTGGATGTGGACCATGCCCGGGTACCCGGCGTGCGCGATCTGCTCCATGACCATGAACACGGTGCCGTCGTCGATCCCGGTGCCGAGCCCCGCCCGGCGCGACGGCCAGTTGTTGTCCACGGAGTCCGACATGCCCTTCATGCCGCGGGTCTGCAGGTAGAGCTTGTAGGAGGTGACCCCGTGCTGCTCGATGTACTCCTGGATCTCGCTGGCCTGCTGGTCGGTCTCGAGCATGTAGGTGAGGTAGGCGTCGACGAACGACACCTCCTCGATGACGCGCTTGGCCGACGGGAAGGACTCGTGGAAGGAGACGACGTCGGCCTTGCCGACGACCTCCTTGAACGGCTCGGTGCCCATGCGGGTGGTCGGTGCCTGGATGCCCCAGGTGGTGACGCCCGCGCAGGCGGCGGCGCGCGACTCGGTGATCATGTCGTCGCGGAAGGGCACGTAGCACCCGGGGTGCGACTCGGAGTCGACGATGCCCGGCAGCACGAAGTTGCCCTTGGCGTCGATGGTGCGCTTGGCCGGGGCGAGGAGCTCCTCGGGGCAGAGCATCGAGACCTTGCCGTCCTTGATGCCGACGGCCACCCGGTAGCGGCCATCGCCGAGGACGACGGTGCCGTTGATGATCGCGAGATCGAGCTGTTCCATGGATGCTCCGCTCCGGAAGGGCGTGCGCTCCCACGCGCGCCTGTGTCCTGTCCCTGACAGCACGCTAGGCTGACCGCCGCGAGCTTGTCAAGCCACCCGCACGTGTGACACCGTGCGAGCGGACCCACGCCGGGAGGACGCGCGTGCCGATCGCTCGACCGTCGACGCTCGACGGCGCGCTCGACGCGCTCGCGTCGCTGCCGGGCGCGGACCTGCTCGCCGGCGGCACCGACCTGATGGTCGCGATCACCCACCGCGCCCACCGGCCCCGCGACGTGGTGGCACTGCGCCGCATCGCCGAGCTCGACCGCATCGAGGTCACCGACACGCACCTGACGCTGGGCGCGCTCGTGCGCTGGTCGACGATGGCCGCCGACCTGACCGAGCTCGCGCCGGGGCTCGCGATGGCGGCCCGCTCGGTCGGCTCGCCCCAGATCCGAAACGCCGGCACCCTCGGCGGCAACCTCGCGACCGCGAGCCCCGCCGGCGACGCCCTGCCCTGGCTCGTCGCCCTCGAGGCCGAGGTCGAGCTCGCCTCCCCCGCCGGCACGCGCACGGTCGCGATCGCCGATTGGCTGACCGGACCCAAGCGCAACGCACGCGCCGACGACGAGATCGTCACCGCCGTGCGGGTGCCGCGCACCGACGGGCCCCAGCACGTCGCCAAGGTCGGCCCGCGCAACGCCATGGTCATCGCCGTCGCGAGCGTCGCGCTCGTCCTCGACCGCACCGCCCGCCGGGTGCGCGTCGGGCTCGGCTCGGTCGGCCCGACCGCGCTCGCCGCCCCCGAGGCCGCGGCCGAGGCCGGTGCCGCCATCGACTGGGACGCCCTCACCTGCCCCGAGGACGCCATCGAGCGCTTCGCGGCCGGGGTCGCCGCGGCCGCCCGCCCGATCGACGACCACCGGGCGAGCGCCGACTACCGCCGCCACGTCGTCGGGGTGCTCGCCGGGCGCACCCTGCGCCGGTGCCTCGCCGCATGAGCGCCCCGGCCGACGAGCGCGTGCCCGGGGACGCTGCCGTGCCCGAATCGGAGGCCTACACCCTGACGGTCAACGGGCGACCCCACGCGGTGCCCTCGGCATGGATCGGCGCGAGCCTGCTGCAGGTCCTGCGGCGCGAGCTCGCGCTGCCCGGCGCGAAGGACGCCTGCGAGCAGGGCGAGTGCGGCTCGTGCACGGTGCTGATGGACGGCGTCGTCGTCGACGCGTGCTGCGTGCTCGCCGCCGACGCGGTCGACGCGGACGTGCGCACGATCGAGGGCCTCGGCGACGCGGCCGTCCCGACGGACGTGCAGCGCGCGTTCGTCGCCGCCGGGGCGGTGCAGTGCGGGTTCTGCACGCCCGGGCTCGTCGTCGCGGTCCACGACCTCCTCGAGCGCTCCCCCGAGGCCGACACGGCGGCCGTGCGCGAGGCGCTGTCCGGCAACCTCTGCCGCTGCACCGGCTACGGCCGCATCCTCGCCGCGGTCGCCGACGTGCAGCGCGAGCGCGCCGGCCGGACCGCGCGAGCCGACGGCGATGCCGACCGCGCGAGCCGGACCGGCGACGAAGGGGGCGCGGCGTGAGCGCGTCGACCCTCGCGTCCCTGCGCGCCGGCCGGCGCGTGCGCGGCGGGCTCGGCGAGGACGCGGAGCGGCCCGACGGGCCGGCCAAGGCCGCCGGCACGTTCCCGTTCTCGAGCGACCTCTCGGCCGACGGCATGCTCGTCGGGCGGACGCTGCGCAGCCCCCACCCCCACGCGCGCATCGTCGCGATCGACACGAGCGCGGCGCGGGCGATGACCGGGGTGCGCGCGGTGCTCACCGCCGCCGACGTGCCGGGCCGGCCCCTCTTCGGCCTCGAGCACGCCGACCAGCCGGTGCTCGCCTCGGACGTCGTGCGCTTCCAGGGCGAGCCGGTCGCGCTCGTCGCCGCCGAGCACCCCGAGCTCGCCGCCCGCGCGCTCGAGGCGATCGCGGTCAGCTACGCCCCGCTGCCGGTGTGCTCCGACCCGGAGGCGGCGGCCGGCGCCCCGCCGATCCACCCGGACGGCAACGTGTTCCGGCGGCTGCGGCTGCGCCACGGTGACCTCGACGCGACCGGCGACGTCGTCGTCGAGGGCACCTACGTCATCGGCATGCAGGACCAGGCGTTCCTCGGCCCCGAGTCGGGCCTCGCCGTGCCCGACGGCACCGGCGGGGTCGACCTGCACGTCTCGACCCAGTGGCTCCACGTCGACCGCGACCAGGTCGCCGCGAGCCTCGCGCTGCCCGAGGAGCGGGTCCGCCTGCACCTCGCCGGGGTCGGCGGGGCGTTCGGCGCGCGCGAGGACGTGAGCCTCCAGGTCCACGCCTGCATGCTCGCGCTCGCGACCGGCCGGCCGGTGCGCATGCAGTACTCGCGCGAGGAGAGCTTCCTCGGCCACGTCCATCGCCACCCGGCCCGGATGCACTACCGCCACCACGCGACGCGTGCGGGCGAGCTCGTCAAGGTCGAGGCCCGGATCCTGCTCGACGGCGGCGCCTACGCCTCGACCTCGGGCGCGGTCATCGGCAACGCGACCTGCTTCGCGGTCGGCCCCTACCGCGTGCGCGCCGCCGCCATCGACGGCATCGCCGTTCGGACCAACAACCCGCCGTGCGGCGCGATGCGCGGCTTCGGTGCGGTCCAGGCCTGCACCGGCCACGAGGCGCAGATGGACCGGCTCGCCGCCGCGCTCGGACGCGACCCGGTGGACCTGCGCCTGCAGAACGCGCTCGCCCCCGGCGACCGTGTCATCACCGGCCAGGTCATCACCGGCACCGCGCCGGTGCGCGAGGTCATCGCTGCGGCGGCCGCCCACCCGCTCCCGCCCCCGGCCGATCCCGCGCGCGAGCTGGAGCTGCCCGGCGGCACCGGCCGCACCGCCGGCGCCGGCGACGTGGTGCGCGGGGTCGGCTTCGCGGTCGGCATGAAGGGACTCCTCTTCTCCGAGGGCTTCGACGACCCGTCGGTCGCGCGGGTCACGCTCGCGCTCGGCCCCGACGGTGAGCCGGTCGCCGCCGTGCAGTGCGCGGCCGCCGAGGTCGGGCAGGGCTTCGTGACGCTCGCCCAGCAGATCGTGCGCACCGAGCTCGGCGTGGAGCGGGTCGAGCTCCTGCCCGCCGACACGAGCATCGGGTCGGCCGGTTCGTCGAGCGCGTCGCGCCAGACGTGGATGAGCGGCGGGGCGGTGCGGCTCGCCTGCCTCGCGGTGCGCGAGGCGCTGCTCGAGCGCGCCGGCGTCGAGCGCGCCGGCGTCGAGCTTCCCGGCACCGAGCGCGGCGACACCGACGATGCCGGCGTCGACGGGCTCGACGGGCTCGACCTCGGGGCGCTGCTCGCGGAGGGACCGATCGACGTCACGCGCGAGCACCGACACGCGCCGACCGAGCGGCTCGATGCCGACGGGCAGGGCGATGCGCACGCGTCGTTCGCGTTCGCGGCGCACCGCGCGGTCGTCGACGTCGACGTCGAGCTCGGGCTCGTGCGGGTCGTCGAGGTCGCCACCGCCCAGGACGTCGGCC
>JBEAQO010000060.1:0-4052 GCA_041163825.1 Actinomycetota bacterium
GCTCGGCGCGCACGGCATCGAGCTCCGCGGTGGCAGCGCGCAGCCGCTGGTCGAGGTCCTCGGCGACCGCGCTGGCCTCGCTCCCGGCGAGGGTGCGTGCGGCGGCCTCCTCCCCGAGCTCTTCGGCCAACCCGTCGACGCGCGCGGCCAACGCGTCGAAGGCCGCATCGAGCGCATCGGCGCGGTCGATCGAGGTGTCGCTGTCGGGCGCCGTCCCGTCCTCGATCGGGGAGGGGGATGTGCCGCGGTGCTCGAGGGCGGCCAGGCGCTCCTCGAGCGCAGCCACGCGCGCGTCGAGTTCGCCGGCTCGATCGCCCCCGACGTCCTGCGGCGCAGCGGAGCATGCCGCGAGCACGAGGGCGGCGAGCAGGGCCGACCCCGCTCGCGACGTGGGGAGTCGATGGCCGTTCGGCGCGGCCGTGCGGGGGCGCGCTCGTGGCGTCGAGCGGGAGACGTCCCCGACGCACGGGTCGATCGCTCGCTCGCGCATCTCGGTCCCGATCCTCGGCGCGCCGTGCGGCGCGGCACGCTCGCCCTCACACGAGGCTACGGACGGCCCGCCGGCCCACCCCGTCCACCCGGCCGCGTCCGTCCGGACCCGTCCCGTCGGCCGGTACGGTCCCTCGGGGTGCGAGACGCGCGGGGATGTGGGGCGCGCCGTCGGATGTCCGCGCACGATCGGCGAGCGAGGCGACGACCATGGCCGGCTCCGAGGCACCGAGCACCTTCGACGACGAGATCGAGTCCCTCGGGTTCCGCGTGCAGGGGGCGAGCCGTCGTGGTGGTCGGCGGTGGGTGCTCGCCTTCAACCGCTTCCTCACCTTCGTGCTGCACGACTACGACGACCACGTCGTGCTCACCTGGTCCTTCGCCTTCGGCGACTACCTCGCGGAGCGCGGGTGGCAGTCGAGCCTCACGGACGCCAGCGCGGCCGAGCTCTTCCCGATGCACGATGTCCGCCTCCCGCTCGACATCGACGCGCTCGGAGGGGAGATCACCCGCGTGCTCACGACGCTGCGGATCGACCTGGGGCAGCCGGACCTGTGAGCGAGCGGCCGCCCCTGCTCGACCTCCCGGCGACCGCGCGACGGCTGCGTCGGGTGCTCGTCACGATCGCCGTCCTCGTGCTGGTCGCCTGGGCGGTGCGATCGGTCATGGGAGGCGCGGCGCGCCTCGAGGAGCTCGCTGCGCTCGCGGGGCTCGGGCTCCTCGCGGCGTTCCTCGTCGAGGTGGTCGTCGTCGGGGGCGCGGCGCTCGCGGGCATGCTCGAGGCCGGTGCACGCGGTGAGCGCCTCAGCGGTCCCGACGTCGCGCTGCTCCCGCCGCAGTGGCGTCGCCGGCTCGCCCGGCGCGCCCTGCGGTCACGGGACGACGCCTGCTGACGCACGCGCCGGTCCGGGCGTTCTACGTCGGTGCCCGACGGGTCGTGCGTCGCACCGTGCCGCCGCTCAGCGCGGCCCCAGGAGCGGGAGCCCGGCCACCATCGCCTCGAGCTCGTCGAGGTCGAGCACGTTGTCCCACCGTGCGACCACCTCGCCGTCGGCGCCGACCAGGAACACCCAGGGCTCGTTGCCGCCCGTCTCCGTCTGGATCCACTCGGCCGCACCGTCGTTCAACTGCTGCGTCTCGAAGTCGCGCCAGACCTCGAGGTGCACGACGTCGATGCGCTCGGCATGGCGCTCGGCGAAGGGCACCATCACCTCGGTGAGCGGCCCGCAGATGCGGCTCTGGCAGTAGACCGGGGTCGCGATGACCACGACCACCGGGCGCGAGGCCGCGAGGGCCGCCGCGACGGTCGTCGCGTGCAGCGTGGGGGCCGGGTCGGGGTCGTCCGGGCCCTGCATGCGGGAGTCGAGCGCGATGCCGGGAGCGCGACCCGCGACGACGTCGTCGGTGGTGAGGTTGTCGGTGCGCGGAGCAGGCTCCCCGACCGCGACCACTGCGGGCTCGTCGAGCACCCGGAGCACCGTGCGGCCCTCACGGACGGTGCCGTCCTCGAGCTCCGCCCTGACGAGCAGGCCCCAGTAGCCCGGCCGGTCGAGGTCGATGCGCGCGGCGTATACGCCCGAGAGCATCGGGTCGTTGAGTGGACGCGGGCGACCCGACTCGGCGACGGGCTCCGAGCCCGGGACGGCCAGCCAACGCGCGGTGGTCCGGATGTCGACCGTGGCCGTCCCGCCGGGCTGGTCCCCGAGGTGTCCGAGCTCGAAGGCGACCTCGCCGCCGCCGAGCAGCGCCCGCTCGGACGTGAACACCGCCGCGAGCACACGGACGTCGGTCCCCACCGCGAGATCGAAGCTCGCGACCGCGACCGCGAGCTCGTCCTCGCCGGGCCCGCCGCGGTCGGTGACGGCATCGGTCCCGCTCGGAGCCGGGGAGCCACAGGAGGCGCCGAGGAGCGCGAGCAGCGCGAGGAGCGAGGGCGCTGAGCGGACCGCCGGACGGCGGGGACGTGCCATCGGAGCCTCGCGGGTCGGAACGGGCCGGGCCGGGCAGCATCGTGACGGGCCGCGCGGCCGGGGCGCGCGCACGGCTCCGGACCCCAGCGTATGGCAGCCTGTCCACCCGTCCGTCGCGTCGCGTCCGAGGTCGAGCGTGCACGAGTCCGCGCGAGCTCCCGCCCTCGCCGTGGCGCGCAGGGCGCGGCGACGGGCGGTCGTGCTGGGCGTCGTCCTGCTGGCGCTCGTGCCGCTGTTCGCGGGCTGCCTGGCTCCGAGCGCCGTCGATGCGCCGGTCCTCCGGATCGGTGCGGGCCCCGATGCCGAGTCGCTGCTGCTGGCCGAGACCGCGGTCGTCCTGCTCGCGGCGCGCGGCATCGGGTCCGAGGTCGTCGCGTTCGCCGATGCGCGCGACTCGCGCCGCGCGCTCGAGCTCGCCGACGTCGAACTGCGCATCGGCTACACCGGGGAGTCCTGGCTCGAGGTGCTCGGCCGTCCGGATCCTCCCGGCGATGCCTGGCGCAGCATCACGGCCGTGCGCGAGCACGACCTCGCGCGCGGCATCGTCTGGCTGGCACCGTCCGGGTCGGGACCGGGCGCGCCGGGCCTGCCACCGGCCAACGCCACGTTCGCGTTCGTCGTCGCCGGCCCGCCGTCGATCGACGCGGACCTCCGCACCGTCTCGCAGCTCGCGGCACGGCTCGCCGAGCGCCCCGATGCCCGAGTCTGCGTCGATCGCGAGTTCAGCGAGCGACCGGACGGACTGCGAGCGGTGCTCGCGGCCTACAGCGTGCGCAGCGACCGACCCTTCGTGGCGGCCGACCCGACCGAGGCCGTGCTCGGCGTCGTCGAGGGGGCGTGCCTCGCGGGGCTCACGACCGCGACGGACGGGCTCGCGTGGCGGGCGGGGCTCGTCCCGCTCGTGGACGACCTCGCGGTCTTCCCGGCGTTCGTACCGCTCCCGCAGGTCCGGACGGATGCGCTCGCTCTGGAGCCGGTCCTGCGGGCCGCGCTCGCACCGCTGGTCGGAGGCCTGAGCACCACGGAGCTGGCGCGTGCGAACGGTCGTGTCGCGCTCGGCGAGGAGCCGGCGATCGTCGCGGCGGAGCTCGCGAGCCGGTTGCGGGCCACGGTCGGGACGGAGGGAGCGGTCGAGCCGTAGGCTCGTGAGGCCCGGAGGGCCCTCGGCGGCCGGAGTGCGAGCGGAGCGAGCGAGGATCGTGGGAAGACGCAGCACGGGCGAGGTGGACGGTCCCGCGCGGGTCCGTTGGCTCGAGCCCGAGGAGCAGCTCGCGTGGCGGGCACTGATCTCCGTCGTGCTGCGCCTGCCCGGTGCGCTCGAGTCGCAGCTCCAGCAGGATGCCGGTCTCGGGCACTTCCCCTACTGGACGATGGCGCTGCTCAGCGAGGCCCCGGGCAGGGCGCTGCGTCTCTCGGAGCTCGCCTCCCAGGCGGGCTGCTCGCTCTCGCGGCTCTCGCACGTCGTGACCCGTCTCGAGGAGGAGGGGCTCGTCGAACGGCGTGCCTGCGCGGAGGACGCTCGGGCGACCCTGGCGGTGCTGACGCCCGACGGTCTGGCGCGCGTGGTCGGGGCCGCGCCCGGGCACGTGGCGG